>NZ_JAGHFM010000154.1 GCF_017888745.1 Terrisporobacter sp.
ATCCTTTAAATAAATTTCATCTAAAAGCTCACCGTTTATATAAACTTCACTATTTTTTATAACTATGTGCTCTCCAGGTAAAGCAATTACTCTTTTAACTAAATCTTTTTTCTTATTACTCTTAATATCAATCAACTCTGTTTTAAAAACAATTATATCTCCCCTTTTAGGATCTTCAGTCTTATATGCTAACTTGTTTATAAATAAATAATCCTTATTTTCTAAGGTCGGATACATAGATTGTCCTCTAACTATTGTTGGTTGTACTATAAATGTTGCTCCTATTGCAATAACTAATGAAATAGATATAGTTTTAATCCATTCCAATATCTCATGTTTTACTTTTGTATTCAAAATTAGCTCCTCCAAACATAACTCTAATGTCAGTTGTTAAATTTTCTTATTTATACTAAGTACTCTTAATAAAATTTTGCTTATAATAAATTAAATCTTTAATAATCGTTACTTTTAATTTATTACCGATTAGTTTATATTATAGAAAATTATTACCAAATCTCTAATTATTTTTATTAGTTAGTTTTATGTAGTTTCATATACACTACCAAATCTTTTAGATTATTATTACCTATCTTAAATTCTTCATCAATGTCTAAACTTTCAGTACTCCTATTTTCTCCACCAATACTATATACAGCTAGAGCAACTTCATCGTCTAAATTAAAGTATTTATCTTTGTCTAATATTGACATAGCCATACCTGTGTCATAACCATTTTTTAGACATTCTAAAGTATAACCCCCATATTCTGAGTCATTTATTATAACTTTAAGACTAGAATCTGATTCTTCTCCATCAACAACTCCAATTTTTAATTTACTATTATTACCATCGTGATTTATAGTTGATTTGTATAATATATGCTCTTCTTTTAGAACACCATATTCATATTCTTTAGCAGTAAATTCAATTTCGTAATTTCCATCTTCTAAATTATTTATAAAATATTTTTTACCCATTCCACTCATATTATCAGGACAGTTTCCTAAATATAAGTTATCTGAGTTTTTTGCACTTGAGCAACCAACAATAAGCATTATTGACATTACTGCTAATGATAGCATTGTTATTATTTTTTTCATAATATACCCCTTCTATTTTCTAAAAATATTGTAACAATAATTCGCAATATATAACTATTGATAACTATAATTAAATTATGAGTATAGATTAATTACTAATAATACTAACATAGTCTATTTATTAGTACTCTGATAATGTTCATACTCATTTGACCACTTTTCTAATTCCTTTAAGACTGGCAAAAACTTTTGACCTATTTCTGTAAGTGAATACTCAACTTTAGGTGGTATTTGATTAAATACATATCTATGAATAATTCCATACTCCTCCAATAGTTTTAATTGCTTTGATAATGTAGCTTGAGTCATACTTGGTAATGCTCTATGTAATTCACCAAATCTAAGAGTCTCCTTGCTTAATAAATATATTATTAACATATTCCACTTTCCACTTACAATTTTTTGTACTTTTGCAAAAGGACAGTTTAAAAATGATTCATTGTCATAATTTTTCATAATATATCTCCTTATACTATCTTTTAGAATAGTACTATCTAAAAAAACAGTACTTAACAAATTTATTATACTCTGATAAATTAAACCTATCAATATAATAAAATGAGGAGTGAAATTTACAATGAAAATTGCAGTATTTGGTGCAACTGGTGGCATAGGAAAATTTGTTGTAAAGCATGCTTTAGAAAAAGGTTATGAGGTAAATGCCTATGTTAGAAATCCACATAAATTACAAATGGAAAATAAAAATCTTAAAGTATTTGTAGGTCAAGTATCTGATTATGATAAAATAAAACAAGCTATAGATGGATGTGATGCTGTTATAATAGCTTTAGGAATATCTATGAAATTTGGATATGAAGATACTAGTTCAATAATAGCTCATAAAAACATTATAAAGGCTATGAATGAAACTAATGTAAAAAGACTTATTGATTGGTCAACTCCATCTATAAGATCCAAAGAGGACAAAGCATCATTTGCTACGATAGTTCCAGGGATTTTGGCATCTATATTTTTACCTAAAGCTAAAAAAGTTTTAAAAGAAGTGCATAATATAGTTGTTAACTCTGATTTAGATTGGACAATAGTTAGATTTATGGCTCCAAAAAACTCTCCATTTACAAATGAAATTAAAGAAAGTTTCGGTGATGTTAAATTAAATTTCAATATTTCTAGAGAAGATATTGCTTATTTCATGGTTAAACAAATAGAAAGTAGTAAATATATTCATTCTATGCCTATAATAGGTAGTTAAAAAATAAAGACTCAAAGTAATCTTTAATTAAGTTATTTTTGAGTCTTTATATCACTTTATTCCATAAAGTTATAATCAAGTCTATAAAAATCTACCCTATCATTTTCTTCTAACCAAAACTCTATAGACCAATTTTTTTCTTTGTCTACATAACCAATAATATTAACACCTTGCTCTAAACGAGTATAATAATTATCACCATACAACTTAACTACTTTATCTTCTTTATCTCCTATTTTTATTCCTTTTTCAGTCTTTACATTTTTATCATTTACAACAAATCTAATTATTTTATTGTCATCTTTATCTGTTGCAATTTCAATATTTTCATTTAAGAAATAATAATTGTATAAAACATTATCTTGGCTTAAATTTGATATTTTGCCATATTTAGATACTATTTTTTCATTGTCAATCTCTTCGTTTAAATATATATTCTCAACGTTTTCTTTACTTAAATCAGTTGATTTAGTAAGAAAATGATGATAAGAGCGACCGAAATTATGGTCAATTGAAAAACCAAAAATTAATAATATAGATGCAATTGTGATAAAAATTATAATATTTTTTCTCATATAAAATTTCCTCTTAAATCTGTATAAGTCCTTGTATCAACCTTAATTCTTTTAAGTATTTTCACCTATAAATTCTACTAACTCTTTAGAATCTATAATATAAGATTTCTGCATAACTTTATCTGTATTAAAACTATCATCATCTCTAAATCTATTTATCTCTAAAAAAACATATATACTATCTCCATCTATGGGAATTAAAGTTATACCTCGGTTAAATTTCAAGCTAATATCACCATTTTGTTCTTCTTTTTTTCCATCAAGTAGAATAGTCATACTACCTAAAGTATTAGATGGAGAATCCTTTATAGCTGCTTTTTTCAATTTTGAGTTGGTAAGTATATTACTTAAAGAATCAATCTCACTACTTGGTAGTTTATAGTTGTAATCATGAATATTTTCATCTTTTTTTACTCTCCAAATTGAAACAATATTATCTTTGGAAAATACAAAAACATCTTTTAAAACACTATATTCTTTTATTTTAGAACAACTAAATATAATTAAAATAAAAACAACTACTGAAACTATGCCCAAAATCCCTTTGTTTTTTAATATTTTCAAGTTCATCTCCCTCTTTCCAAATTTATGTATTATATCAAAAATCTATTTATTTCACATTATATAGCTATTATATCGTTTAATAAAATAATCCATCTAATCTATCCTCTAAATTAGAATTCCTTTTAAATCTATTTGTAAATTAACTTCTTTTGCTAATTTCATTCATTATTAATTATTTAGAAACATACGGCTTTAAGACAAGTATGATCAGATGTATCTTCAACAGCTTTTAGTTTTTTCAAATTTACACATCTTTTTCTACAAAATGAACATTTGAATTATCCCAGTATTTCTTATATACTCTGTCATTTTCTCCATCGAAATTTAATTGATACATTCTAAATATCACTAATATGTCCTTAGGTTGCCACTGCTCTTCATAAGAATACTTATAGCTCATACCTAATTGTTTCATAACCCCACCACTACGAGGATTTTTGACATCATGTGTAGCTGTAACGTATAAAAGCCCATCTTTTTTTACTTGCTCTAAAACTGCTTTACTAGCTTCTGTTACAATACCTTTATGCCAAAATTCTTTCCTTAATCCATATCCTAAGTCATGATTATCATCCATGCTTATATTAACATAACCAATTGGTACATTATCTGTTTTTAAACAAATAGCATATCTATATCCCTTATCCTGTTTATATGCCTTATCATATTTATCATTAAAAAATATTTCTGCTTCTTCCAATGATTTCAGAGGAAACCATGGAAGATAGACATTTACATCCTCATCCTTATAGATATTAAATAAAGCTTCTATATCATTTTCAGTGAATTTTCTTAATATCAATCGTTTTGTTTCTAATGTTGGTGTATTTTGATTATTTATACTCATATTCCTACCTTTCAAATTCCTATTTTAAATTTATAAACTTTTCTTAATCATCAATTTATTAAGATCATTTACAAAAATTACAACTGTTTCTCTAAGTCTATGGTTATTTTATTGCACTCCTTACAATAGTAGCCTTCAACTTTTGAATCAAGCCACTCTAAAATAGTAATTCCTTTTGCAAAAGATGATAAAATAAATCCCTTGTCCTTTTCTTTTGAAATCCACTTAACTGAATCCCTTCCACCACGTATTACTCCTAGCACCATATCATTATTGCAATATGGACATTTCATAATTTACACCCCATTTCATATATACAAAAATATTTATTACTTGTAAAACTTAGATATTTTCTTCATTCTTGCTCAAACACTGCTACATCATCTGTTATATTGCCAAAAATGACTTTATTCTCTCTTATCTTTATATAAATGACATATTAATTCTTTAAAATATATTTTTTTTATAATTTTAACCTAATAATTTTCTTTTCACAATTTACAATATTGTAAGAAAAATATATCCATGTTTGCATCCATACTTATTCAAGTTACTATACTCTAGAGGATGGTTTAAAATAAAAAATTCGCTTCGCTCATGTCGCCAACGGCTTTGCCCGTTGCTCAAAATTTACTTTTTTACAACTTCTCAAATGTATTGATAATACTTTAGCCTAGGGGTTTTCCACAGATTCAAAGTCAATATAATGTCCTTGTAAGTAAAAAATTGTTTATTATTAAAATAAGGTAATAATAGTTCATATATCAAAAAAACTTGACTTATTTTTACTTAAATAAGTTTACAAATTTATATCTATGAAATAACATAGGTGTAATGGTTAAATTAGTATAAGGAGATTGACAAATGAAAATAGGTATAATATCAGATATACACAGTAATATTTATGCACTAGAAGCAGTACTAGATGATATGGAAAGTAGAAACATTGATTTAATAGCATGTACAGGTGATTTAGTAGGATATGGTACTAGACCTAATGAAGTTATAAACACTATAAGGAAGAATAGAATCTTAACCATAATGGGTAACTATGACGATGCCATTGGAAATTTTAAAATGGTATGTGGATGTGATTATAAAGACCCCAAAGATGCAGAAAAAGCTAGTCTTTCAATGTATTTCACATCAATGGAAACTACAGATGAAAATAAAAAGTACTTAAGTAGTTTGCCAAAGGAAGCAACTTTAAATTTTAATAACAAGACTATTAAATTAGTTCATGGAAGTACTAGACTTATAAATGAATATTTAAAAGAAGATTCAAAAGAATCTAAAGAAGTTATGGATGAGCTAGATGAAGATATTTTAGTATGTGGTCATACACATATACCTTATTACAAGTATTATGGTGAAAAACTACTTGTAAATGCAGGTAGTGTAGGCAAGCCTAAAACAAATAAACCTTCTGCCAATTATGTAATTATAAATATTGATAATATGTCTTCATTTGAAGTGGAGATAATTGAAGTGAATTATGATTTTGAAAAAATAGCAAGAGAAATAGAAGAAAATGATATACTTCCAAATGATTTTGCAAGGCTTATAAGAGAAGGTGTCTCTAAATAAGTACTTCAGGCAACTTCGTTGCTCAAAATTATTAGTTGGGATTATAAATTATCCACAATTCAGATAATTTATAAATCCCTTAAAATAAAAAAGAGCTGATTACTATTTTCATAGTAACCAACTCTAAATATATATCTCTAATCTATCCTAAGCATTATTTCTCTAAATTTATTTTTATCTTTTGATCATAAAGTAACTTTATATCCCTATCACTACAAGTTGATATTTGCTTTATTTTTGAAATATCATTATTCTTACCGTCAAGCTTTAATCTAACTATATATCTTCCTGTATGTCTATCTAGTGATTCTATAACTCTACCGCCTACTTGTATTTCATTTCCTTCTTCATCATAAAACTCAAAACTAGGATAATATGGTATCACTCCATCTTTTGAGAAAGTGTATTTTATTTCTTTGTCTGTTATTTCAATTTCTTCTATAACTATACTCCCATAATCACTAACCTTAAATACTATTGGCAATTTATCTATACTTTGAGGTTCTAACATATTCTCTTCTATATTTTCATACTCCGAAATTGGAACTAAAGTTAATGACTTAGTATCTTTATCAGCCTTTAAAAATTCTACCGAACTTGTAAATATTTTAGTTGAAGGTCCTGCAGCAAATCCACCCTTATCTACTATATCCAATGAATTTCCTTTCTCATCAAATAAAGCAAAGTAATTACCTATTGTACTGTACCAATCATTACTTATTTTGACTGGTTTCTCATTTATAATAATTTTACTAGCTAATGGAGAAATAGCATAATCGAACGGTGTAATTGCTGCTAGTTTCTCTAATAAAAATTTTACTAGCTAATGGAGAAATAGTCACTTTATCTATGTTTATTTCATGCTTTGCATTTATTTTTTTACCTTTATTATTATATTCTTTATTTATTGTAAAATCTTTATCTATATTATAAACATAAGTTTCTTCAGTAGACTTTGATTTATCAACCTTTAAAGATACACTCCAGTTTCCTTCTACATGGAATATTTCATTAGTACGAATTTCTATTTCCCTATTATTTTCTATATTCACATTACTTACATCTATTTTACGCATACCTTTTAATTCATTATTAGATATGTATTTAGCTTCATGTTCAACAAGACCCGGTGGGGTAATATTTTTTCCATCTATATATATATCTAATATGGGATTTGCCGTATAAGCATCTTCTTTTTCGCTTATTATCTCCTCTATACTTTTATCACTTTTTACTGTATGAAATACTGTTATATAATTCTCATTAATTGATACACTATCTATAGTCAGTTCTATACCTTTATCCTTGATAGTTAAATTCAAATCTGTACCTATTTTTTCAAAATCTTCTTTATCTGATTCGTATTGTGAGTTTATATTATTATTGAAATACTCTGCAATTTTATTTAACACAGGAATATAATCTGCAAAGGAAGTATTCATTAGACCAACACTGCCTATACATACTATAGCTGCCGAAGCTGCTATGGCTTTTTTATATTTTCTTCTTTTTTTATAAGTCTTCCCCCTATTAATTGCTTTTCTAGTAACTTCATCTAAATTATCTGGAATTTTTATATTATCAAACTTACTCATTATTTATCCTCCTTCAATATATCGTATAACTTTTTCTTAGCACGTCTTATGTATGACTTTACTGTATTTTCATTACACTCCATAATTTCTGAAATTTGAGATATATTCAAATCATGAAAATATTGAAGTATTATTGAAGTTTTATATTTTTCTTCTAAAGAATCTATTGCATCATATAAATCTATATTTTCTTCTATACTAGAGTAAGAAATTTCACCTATATAATCCTCTACTTTTTCATCTTTAAATTTATTGTCATGTCTATGTTTTTGATTAACATTATTAATAAGTATCTTAGTTATCCATGTTTTAAAAAATCTAGGATTTCTAAGCTTAAAAATATTTATATAGGCTTTATAAATAGTTTCTTGATAAATACCTAAGGCATCATGTTCATTTTTCATATGTAAAAAAGCCATTTTATAAAGGTATTCCTTATAAAGATTTATCAATACTTCAAAGGATTCATCACATCCTCCTTGTGCTTTTTCCACTAACTTATATTTCTCATAATCTTCTTCTCTTTTATTAGAAAAGTTTATTATTTTCATCGTTATATTTTCAATCATCTTTTCCTCCCTCGTAATCATGATTACATCTATTAGATTCATAAAGTGTTAGTTTAGTTGCAAATTTTTATAATATTTTTTGTATGAGTAAGGAAAACCTCTGTTAGTTGATTTTATCATGAATATTATACAAAAATAACTGTATCTTAGTGATTTCAATATATTTATCACTAAGATACAGTTATTTATTAATATTTATCAGTTTTAATTCCAAATTCTCCACAATTCAGATAATTTATAATTCATTAAAATAATAGAAATAATATTTTAAAACTACTTAAGAATTTCTATAAAATTTTCTCACATAGCTTGCTATAAATATAATCTCTATAAACTTTATTTTACTTTTGATTGTTTGATTGATTCAATACAATAAGAAATTGTCAGAACTAGCCATATAATTGTTACAATTGCTATAGGAACAATACCAAAATCCCATATATCATAACCTAGAACACAAATTACCCAAAGTATAACACATGTTGTAGATACAGATGTATATGCTTTATAAGCACTTTTAAATATTCCTAATTTTATTGCTTCATCACAGCTATCCAACCATTTTTTACTAAATTTCGCATCATATACACTTCCCTTTAACAAAGGATTAATTTCTTTTTCTAAATTAACTATTTTCTTTTGAATTAATGTAGAAGAAACTACGCATAGTATAAATCCGCCAAGGAAACAAATAAATTTTATAATAGCAAAACTAATGCTTATTTCATCAAGATTTAATACCATAAGCCCTACTCCAAAGAAGAAAAATCCAAGAATAAAATTTACATAAGTAAGTAATAGTATATAAGATAACCTTTCTTCTATTTTGTCTATTACATCATCATCTTCATTTGCTTCACTCCATAAATCGTACTCTTTTCGTGATTTATTATAAACTATTGTGCTTATTATTATTACTAATATAGAAAGCACAATGCTTGCAAATGGTGTAATTGTCTCAAGTATACTTATTAGTAAATTAGGAACACTCTCCCCAAGTATTTCTCTTAAATATTCAGACGAGGCAACGAATATTCCACCTATAAATCCACCTATTACTAATGCAACAACATAACTTTTAAATGCTTTTTTGTCTTCTTTTTTGATTTCTTCCACATGCTCTCTATTCATGGTCATTATCCTCCTCATAACTAAAAAT
>NZ_JAGHFM010000379.1 GCF_017888745.1 Terrisporobacter sp.
CTATCATACTCATAGCAGCTTCTACTGATGCAGCATTTAAGTCAGGCATTTTTAATTCAGCTATTTCTCTTATTTGAGCTGAAGTTAATGTTGCAACTTTCTTTTTGTTTGGTTCTCCAGACGCTGAGTCTAAACCAGCAGCTTTCTTTAATAATACTGCAGCTGGTGGAGTTTTAGTTATGAAGCTGAAAGCTCTATCTTGATATACAGTTATAACAACTGGTATTATCATTCCAGCTTGATCTGCAGTTTTAGCATTGAATTCTTTAGTGAATCCCATTATGTTAACCCCGTGTTGTCCTAAAGCTGGACCAACTGGTGGAGCTGGAGTAGCCTTTCCTGCAGGTATTTGTAATTTTATTTGACCTATAACTTTTTTAGCCATTTCGAGCGCACCTCCTCAGATTTCCTATTCTGTTATTATATTCTTTCTATGCTTTTAAGACTAACTTCTAATGGAGTTTCTTTACCACCGAAAGCGTCTATGCATATTCTTGCTGTGTCATTATTTGTGTCAATAGATTTTACAGTTCCTGTGTGACCTACAAATGGACCACTTGTAACTTTAACAACTTCACCAAGTTCTAAGTCTTCTGGACCACTTGTCTTAAATACAGTTAAATCAATTCCCATTGCTTCAACTTCAGCCTCACTTAATGGAACTGGCTTAGACCCAGGACCTACAAATCCTGTAACACCTTTAGTGTTTCTTACTATATACCAAGATTCATCTGTAATTATCATTTTAATTAAAACATAACTTGGATATATTTTTCTTTGTCTAATTTTTTCTTTTCCTGTTTTTGTAGTTTCCACTACATCTTCAGTTGGCACAACCACTTCTGTTATGAATTGTTCCATGCCTCTTGTTTTTACGGCTTTTTCTATGGTAGCTTTAACTTTATTTTCATGTCCTGAATAAGTATGAACTACATACCATCTTGCTTCTTGTAACTCTGACATTTTCATTCTCCTTTTAATCTATTTTAGTATTAATCCTAGTGCACCAGATAACATAGTGTCTAATCCCCATACTAATATAGTAAACGAAATAATTGTAGCTAAAACTATACCTGTATTTTTTAGCAATTCTTTTTTGGTTGACCATGTAACTCTTTTAAGCTCTTGATTAGTGTCTTTTATATATCCAACTAATCCAGATCTCTTTTTTACTGGTTTATTTTCTTGAGCTGACATCTACACTCACATCCTTAAAATAATACTATTTTGTTTCTTTATGAGTAGTATGTTTTTTACAGAATCTGCAGTATTTGTTTAATTCGATTCTGTCTGGATTGTTCTTTTTATTTTTTGTAGTGTTGTAGTTTCTTTGCTTACATTCTGAACAAGCTAAAGTTACTTTTACTCTCATCTGCTACACCTCCAAATTTGTAAATACAATAATATATATTGTTAAATAATATCTTAGTCATTTAATTTAAAAATTAAATGTTAGATATTATCACCTTCCTTAATCATTACTTTGTATAAGTTATCACAAATTTATATTGATGTCAATGTTTTTGTACGTTTACTGCTAAAAAAAGAGAGGCCTTAACCCCTCTTCTTTTCTATATATAAATAATCTAAATAGATTATTCTATTATTTCTGCTACAACTCCTGAAGCTACTGTTCTTCCACCTTCTCTTATAGCGAATCTTAATCCTTCTTCAACACATATAGA
>NZ_JAGHFM010000155.1 GCF_017888745.1 Terrisporobacter sp.
AAAAGATAGATTAACGAGATCTAGAAAAAATAGTGTAGGGGTTGATACCGAGTATATAGTAATAAAATTACCTAAAGATAAAGAAATAAAAGAAGAAAATAACAACTAATAATCTAGTAGTAATAATATTGGAGTTAAGTCTTTTTAGACTTAATTCCAACATGTAATAAATTCAATAATAATTAGGAGGAGATAAAGAATGAACTACAATGAATTAGAATTTTTAAACGAGGAATATGAACTAATTGAAAATGAAATGCTTGAAGCATTAGCAAATGATGAAATAGGACATTTTAACTACTTAAGGTTAAATTCATATACATTAAGATTATTAGACTTAATAGCTAAAGACATAGAAGCATGTAATGAAGAAGAATTCATAGAAAGTATACAAAGAAGTAGTAAGTAGTCTAAATTTAGTTAAATAAACATAATCAAAAACATATATTATAAATTAGATGTTGGAGGAAAAATGGAGAGTATTAGTTTAGAACAAATTAAGGCACAAGAAATAGTAGAAATATTAAGTGATATAATTCAAAAATCTATAATTCAAAGCAAAAACAAAGGAGATAATGAACATGAGTAACAGAGTTTCAAGATAATAATTTAATTAACCTTAGTAGATAAAAATAAAATCTACTAAGGTTATTGTAAAAGAAAATAATAGTAAGTAATTTGAATTAACACTTAGATATACAAACCAAATTGATAGCTTAAAGGAAAACTAATATTAAAGTAATCAGAATAGATGTCTTGGAGGTAATAAAAATGAGTAAAAGAGTAGCAATATATTGCAGAGTATCAACAATAGAACAGGCTCAAGAAGGCTACAGTGTGGATGAGCAAAGGAGAAGGTGCATAGAATATTGTGAGAAAGAAGGTCATGAAGTTTTTAAAGTCTACGAGGATAGAGGGATAAGTGGTAAGAATATTTCAGGAAGACCTGGATTAAAAGATCTATTAAAGGATGCTAATGCTGGTAAGTTTGACTTAGTTATAGTTTGGAAACTAAATAGAATAAGTAGAAGGTTAATAGATATACTTAACATAGTAGATACATTAGATAAAAATAAGATAGCATTTCGTTCTTTAACAGAAAGTTTTGAAACAGAAACTCCAGCAGGTAAGTTACAGCTTAACATCATGGGAGCAATAGGGGAATTTGAGAGAGGTACTATAGCTGAGAATGTGAAAATGGGGATGATGGCACGAGCTAAGGAAGGTAAGTGGAATGGTGGCAAGGTGCTTGGATACGACATAGTAGAAATACCAAGTGAAGGAAAGAGGAGAAAAGAAACTAAATTAGTAATAAATGAAAAGGAAGCAATGACAGTAAGAAGAATATTTGAATTGTATAGTACAGGACATGGGTATAAAGCTACTGTGAATAGAGTAAATCAAGAAGGTCATAGAAGTAAGAAAGGTAATCCATTTGCAACAGCTACAATAAAAGAGATACTAAAAAATCCAGTATACATAGGAAAGATAAGATACAATTTAAGACAAGATTGGAATGAAAAAAGAAGAAAGAACATAAATCCAAATCCAATACTTGTAGATGGAGAACATGAGGCAATAATAGATAATGAAACATGGGAAAAGGTACAAATAATCTTAAAGGATAGAAGTAAAACTCACAATAGAGTATATGATAGTGAATTTCCTTTAACTGGCTTACTAAAATGTCCTGTATGCGGAGCATCTATGACTATAGGTAGATCTTATCATAAGAGAAAAGATGGAACTAGAAAGGTAGCAGAATACTATGTTTGTGGTAATTGGAAGAACAAAGGTACAGCAGTATGTAACTCAAATTCCATAAGAGCAGAAGTTGCAGATGGGGTAGTAACAAATAAAATAATAGAAACAGTAAATAATGAGTTACTACTAAAGAAAGTGATAAATAATATAAATAAGAATAAATCTAGTAAGTTAAAACCAAAACTAGATGAAATGAATGTAGTAAATAAGGAAATCGATAGATTAAGTGGTAAGAAGAACTCAAGTATAGAGCTTTTTGAAGATGGAATTTTAACTAAAAGTGAATTAGCTGAAAGAATTAAAAAGCTAAATGAAGAAATCGATACATTGAAGTTCAGACTAGATGAACTAAAACAAGATGTAATGTTAGCAGAAGGAGAACCAGTACCATTTGAACTAGTAAGTCAAGTGATGAATAAATTTGGAGAAATATTCAAAGAAAGTAGTACAAGACAACAGAGGAAGCAATTACTAAACTTACTTGTGTCAAAGATAACTATAGATAAATCAAGGAATATAGATAGCATAGAACTACAAATAAATAAAGATGTAATAAGATACTTAATGAAGGAAGAGTCATCAAAAAAAGATGGCTCTTCCTTTTTTCATGCTTCTATGCTTAATTGTACGACTTTAAAATTTGTAATATAATGTAATAAAAGAGGCTTGAAAGGGAGTAATTAAATGGATAAAAATGAATTCATAGTAGTCAACAATGAAATGTACTTAGGTACTCAAAGTAAAAGTTTAGAAGAGAGAATAAATGAGATAAACTTAGATAAAGATAGAGAGTATGAAATTAAGAAGGAAAAAGGATTAGATATTGTAAAAGATAAGTTTTTAGGTAGCTTTAAGTTAGGTGATATTGCACTAACAATAATAGGATGGAGTGAAGAAGTAAATAAAGAGATAAAAGATGCTAAAAAAGCAGTTTTACTAGAGCAATATATAAATAAAATTGATAATCAAGAAGACTCTATCAATAAGTTAAAGTTATTTATAACTAATCCGCAAGGAAATGTTTTATTTAATAAAATATTAATGATTTTAGATGACTATCCACCGGACTTAGAGTTAATAAACCATTTAGCAAGAGCTTTAAAATATATGGTTAATAATGACAACTTTTATAAAATGTTTGAACAGCATAAATTTGCTTTAGCACAGATAGAAAAGTTAACACCTCAGGCTTTAACAATATTGACTGACTACAAAAATTATCCAGAGTTTAATTTGGGAATGTCAATGTCATTTGGAGCCAAGGTAACATCAGAATGGCATGATAAATTCATAGAAGCATACTGTAAAAGTAAAAGTATAGATTCTTTAGAAATGAGATCTAGAGTAGCTCATGTAATAATACAGCTAGAATCACAAGGTTACCTAGAAGCGTTTAAAAAGAATGATAGTACTGTAGTTTGTGAAGTAACTAAAATAGGAAAAGATTTAATTCCATACATAGAAGTATAAATAGATTAAAACACGCTCCGTTGGAGGTGTAACGGAGAACCGTATCACAAGTAACGGAGCGCGGTTTTTACTAAAAGTGGATAATTGATTAGAGATAAATTATATATTATTAAAATAATATATGTACATTTTGAAATTATTACGAGCTAATTAAGAAAATTTGATAAGAGAGCATTGTGTGAACAGTATAAAATAAATTTCTCTGATATAATTTTTGTATAAATTAAAGGAGGAATATATTATGAACGCATGGGAAGCAATCCAAACATCTGTCGATTATATTGAAAAACATCTACAAGAGGATATTAGTGCAGAGAGATTAGCTGATATGGTATCACTATCACCGTTTTATTTTCAAAGATTATTTAAAAGATTAGTAAATAAACCATTACAAGAATATGTTAAATTACGCCGAATGTCTAAAATAATTGAGAATTTGAAAGAGAATGAACAAAGAATTTTAGATTTGGCATTAGATTATGGTTTTTCCAGTCATGCAAATTTTTCTC
>NZ_JAGHFM010000380.1 GCF_017888745.1 Terrisporobacter sp.
AGTTGATAATTTCTACTACAACGAGGAAGATAGAAATATATTAGGAGAAAAAATAACTCTTAGAAATAAAGATAATGATTCAATGACTTTTAATACAAAATTATTTAGTGAGGAGGTACATTTATTAGCAGATGCACCATCTAATGAGTTGGGTATACCAAGTATATTTATAAGTCAGCATGCTTTAGAGAAATTAGATAAAAACCATATAGGATATTTATTATGCATAAATATTGATGACAGATATGATGAAGCTGTTAAATCTAAATTAACAAAAATATCTGATGCTAGAGGATTATATATGGATTCAAAGACTACTCAAACTAAAGAATTCAATAATAGTTCTATGGTAATGAATATTTTAGGCGGAGGAATGGCAATTATCTTGATCTTTATAGGAATTCTAAACTTTATAAATGTAATGATAACAGGAGTAAATGTAAGATTAAAAGAGTTAGCAGTCATGGAAAGTATAGGGATGACTAAGAAGCAAATCAAAAAGATGTTAACTTTAGAAGGTTTATATTATGGAGGTATTATTACTTTATTGATAAGTACTTTAGGAGTGGGAATTATATATGTGATAGCAGAGCTAACTAAAAAAATTGCAGACTATGCAGTATTTGTATTCCCCACAGTACCACTTGTAAGTATGATAACATTAATATTTGTAGTATGTTTAATTACACCTAGTTTAGTTTATAAATTTAGTAGCAAAAGAAGTGTGACAGAAAGATTAAGGGAAATAGAAAAATAAATATATAAGTTATAGTGGTAGGTGTCAAAAATCTACCACTATTGTTATAATTAGAGATATGATAAAAATTAAATCGTAATGTGGGAGGGATTTAATGTCAACAATTTTAATAATAGAAGATGATATAAGTTTGAATAGAGGGGTAACATTTGCCTTAAAAAAAGAAGGCTATGAAGTCATTAGTGTATATACAAAGGAAGAAGGAAAGATTGCTATTTTACAAAACCAAATAGATTTCTTGCTTTTAGATATAAATTTACCTGATGGATCAGGGTTAGACTTTTGTAAAGAAATAAATGATAAGATGGATTTTCCTATAGTATTTTTTACAGCTAATGATACAGAAGAAGATATGATAAAAGGATTTGAAAGTGGGTGTGATGATTATATTTCAAAGCCCTTTTCTATTGGTGTTTTAAAGTTTAAAATAAATGCAATCTTAAAAAGGAATTGTGGAGAAGCTAAAAATATTTTTAAATATAAAGACTTAAAAATAGATTTTGATAGTAGAAAAGTTCATAAAAGAGATGAAGAAATATATTTAACTGCAACTGAGTATAAGCTTTTAGAACTGTTAAGCAAAAATAAGGGAAGGGCCATGACTAAAGAAATATTGCTAGATAAGTTATGGGATAATAATGGCAACTATGTAGATGAAAATACATTGTCTGTTAATATAAGAAGACTTCGTAAAAAAATAAAAGATGATTCAAAAAATCCAGAATATATAATTACTTTGTTTGGTATCGGATATATTATGGGAGAATAAATTATGGCTAATAACTTTAATGATTTAAATAAAATAAATAGATTGATTAGATGGTTTATTAT
>NZ_JAGHFM010000156.1 GCF_017888745.1 Terrisporobacter sp.
GTTTTAACTTTTGCTATATCCTTCTTAACAAACTTTATTCTTGCTGTATTTTCTAATTGACCAGTAGCTAATTGGAATCTTAAGCTAAATAATTCACTTTTGAAGTCATTTAATTTACTCATTAGCTCTTCGCTTGTTAAATCTCTTAATTCTTTAGCTTTCATCCTATTCACCACCCTTTACTTCTAAATCTTCTTTTTTAACAAATTTACATTTTATTGGAAGTTTATGTGCAGCAAGTCTCATAGCTTCTCTAGCTTTTTCTTCTGATACACCTGCTAATTCGAACATAACTCTTCCTGGTTTAACTACGGCTACCCAATATTCTGGAGAACCTTTCCCAGCACCCATACGAGTTTCAGCTGGTTTTCTTGTTACTGGCTTGTGAGGGAATATTTTTATCCAAACTTTCCCGCCTCTTTTTATATATCTAGTCATAGCTATTCTGGCAGCTTCTATTTGATTAGAAGTTATCCATGATGGTTCCATAGCCATTAAACCGAACTCACCGTAAGTAACTTTGTTACCTTTTTGAGCTTTCCCAGCCATGCTTCCTCTATGAACTCTACGACGTTTTACTCTTTTTGGCATTAACATGAGTGTTTCCTCCTTCCTCGAACCTAACTATTATTTATTTCCTTTTTCAGTTCTTTGAGGTCTTTGTCCTTGTGGTCTTTGTCCTTGTGGTCTTTGACCTCTTCTATCAGTTCCTCTAGAATCTCTTCTTCTGTTATCTCTTTTATTATCTCTTCTATCTCTTCTATTATCTTTTCTTTCTTCTCTTGGATTTATTCCGTTTTTAGTTGGTAATACTTCACCATTACAGATCCAAACTTTTATACCTATTTTTCCATAAGTAGTATCAGCTTCAGCAAATCCATAATCTATATCAGATCTTAAAGTTTGAAGAGGTACATTTCCTTCGCTGTATCCTTCAGTTCTAGCCATTTCAGCTCCACCTAATCTTCCTGATGCAGCAACTTTTATACCTTTAGCTCCTGATTTAAGTGCTCTTTGAACAGCTTGTTTCATAGCTCTTCTGAAAGCAACCCTTCTTTCTATAGCTAAAGCTATGTTTTCAGCAACAAGTTGAGCATTTTTGTCTATAGCTTTTACCTCAACTATGTTTACTATTATATTTTTCTTAGTCATTTTTTCTAACTCAGCTTTTAATGCTTCTATTCCTGCACCAGCTCTTCCTATAACAACACCTGGCTTAGCAACATGAAGGTCTAACTTTATTTTGTTAGCAGATCTTTCTATTTCTATTTTAGCAACTCCAGCAGAGTATAATTTATTTTTTAAGAATTTACGTATATTGTGGTCTTCTAATAATAATGCACCGAACTCTTTTTTATCAGTTGTGAACCATCTTGAATCCCAATCTTTTATAACACCGACTCTTAATCCGTGTGGGTTAACCTTTTGTCCCATTTATTTCCCTCCTATCTGTGACTATTTTTTTTCTTTTAGAACAACTTCTATGTGAGAAGTTCTCTTTCTTATCATAGTAGCTCTACCTTGAGCTCTTGGCATAAATCTCTTTATTGTTGGCCCTTGGTTAGCAACTATAGATGCTATATATAAATTTTCAACGTTCATTTCGTGGTTATTTTCAGCATTAGCTTTAGCAGATTTTACAACTTTTGCTATATCTGCAGCAGCACCTCTAGGAGTGAATTTTAATATTGCTAATGCTTCATCAACGTTTTTACCTCTTACAAGACTACAAACTTGTCCTGCTTTTCTTGGAGATACACGTACATATTTTGCAATTGCTTTTGCTTCCATTGTTTTATTCCTCCTTCCTTAGTCAGAATGGTATTATTTTCTCTTATTACTCTTTTCGTCGTCTTTGTGTCCTTTGAAAGTTCTAGTAGGAACAAATTCTCCTAATTTATGTCCAACCATATCTTCTGTTATATAAACAGGTATATGTCTTCTTCCATCGTGAACAGCTATAGTGTGTTCTACCATTTGAGGGAATATTGTTGAACTTCTTGACCAAGTTTTTATAACTTCTTTATTTCCTGATTCATTCATAGCTTCAACTTTCTTAAGAAGTCTAGCGTGAATAAAAGGTCCTTTTTTAGTTGATCTTGACATTTAATTTTCCTCCTCTCTGAGTAAAATAAATTCCTATAAAATCTATTTAATCATCTACTATTTAGTTCTTCTTGAAACTATTAATTTATTAGATGCTTTGTTTTTCTTTCTAGTTTTGTATCCAAGTGCAGGTTTACCCCATGGAGTAACTGGTCCAGATCTACCGATTGGAGCTCTACCTTCACCACCACCGTGAGGGTGATCACAAGGGTTCATTACAGAACCTCTAACTGTAGGTCTTATACCCATATGTCTTTTTCTACCAGCTTTACCTATAACTACGTTTCCGTGTTCTACGTTACCAACTTGTCCTATAGTAGCTTTACATTCTATAGAAACATATCTCATTTCTCCTGATGGTAATCTTAATAAAGCTTTTGTTCCTTCTTTAGCCATTAATTGAGCAGAAACACCAGCAGATCTAACTAACTGAGCTCCTTTTCCTGGTTTTAATTCTATGTTATGAATTACTGTACCAACTGGCATATTTTTTAATGCTAATGCATTACCTGGTTTTATATCAGAATTTGGTCCTGACATTAAAGTATCTCCTACTTTTATTCCAACTGGAGCTAATATATATCTTTTTTCACCATCTGCATAGTTTAATAAAGCTATGTTAGCAGTTCTGTTTGGATCGTATTCGATAGTCGCAACTTTTGCAGGTATTCCATCTTTATTTCTTTTGAAATCTATTACTCTATATTTTCTTCTGTTTCCTCCACCTCTGTGACGAACAGTTATTTTTCCGTGAGCATTTCTACCAGAGTTTTTCTTTAAAGAAACTAAAAGAGATTTCTCTGGTTGATTTGTTGTTATCTCATCAGAAATTAAAACTGTCATTTGTCTTAAGGCAGGAGAAGTTGGTTTAAACTTTTTAATAGCCATCTTTTTTCCTCCTTACGTTAATTAAGGTATTACATTCCTTGGAAGAATTCTATTTCTTTACTGTCAGCAGTTAATTTAACTACTGCTTTTTTGAAACTTGCAGTTCTTCCTACACTTCTACCCATTCTTTTAACTTTTCCATCGTAGTTTAATGTATTAACTTTTTCAACATTAACTCCGAAAACAGCTTCTACAGCTTTCTTTATTTCAGTTTTGTTAGCTTTTTTGCTTACTACAAATGTATATTTGTTTTCAGCCATATCAGCCATACTTTGTTCTGTAACGATTGGTCTTATTATTATATCGTGTGGATTAGTCATTATGCGTACACCTCCTCCACTTTTTTAACAGCGTCTGTTGTTATTACGAAAGAATCGTATTTTAAGATGTCATAAACATTTATAGTGTTAACTAATGCAGTTTCTACACCTTGTATATTTGCTGCTGATTTTATTACGTTTTCATTTTTCTCAGCCATTACTACTAAAGCTTTTTTACCAGCGTTTATGTTTTTTAACATAGCTGCGAAATCTTTAGTTTTAGGAGCTTCCATAGTTAAAGCATCTAATACTATCATTTCGTTGTTTTGTACTTTTGAAGATAAAGCACATTTCATAGCTAATCTTCTAACTTTTTTAGGTAAAGTATATTTGTAACTTCTTGGTTTTGGTGCGAAAGCAACTCCTCCACCTACCCATTGTACAGCTCTTATAGAACCTTGTCTTGCTCTACCTGTTCCTTTTTGTTTCCAAGGTTTTCTTCCGCCACCTCTAACTTCTGCTCTAGTTTTAGCAGATTGAGTACCTTGTCTTTTATTTGCAAGTTGGTTTTTAACTACTTCATATAAAACATGTTCGTTAACTTCAACATTGAATATAGAATCTAATAATTCTATTTCACCAACATTTTGTCCATTCATATTCAATACATTTAATTTTGGCATCGTTGTGATCCTCCTTTCTTAGGTTAGTCATTATTTAGAAGCTTTAACTGCTTCTTTTAAAGTTACTATTGAACCTTTAGCTCCTGGTATAGCACCTTTAACTAATATAAAGTTTTTCTCAGCGTCAACTCTTACTACTTCTAAGTTTTGAACTGTAACTTTTACGCTACCCATGTGTCCAGCTAATTTTTTGTTTTTGAAAACTCTACCTGGGTAAGAACAAGCTCCCATTGAACCTGGTCTTCTGTGGTATCTAGAACCGTGAGATTCTGGACCTCTTGATTGACCATGTCTTTTTATTGGACCTTGGAATCCTTTCCCTTTAGATATTCCTGTTACATCTATCATTTCACCTGCAGCGAATACATCAGCTTTTAATTCTTGTCCTACTGTATAAGCATCTACAGATTCAACTCTAAATTCTTTTAAATGTTTTTTTAATGTGTTAGCTGCAGCTAAGTGACCTTTTTGAGGTTTGTTTAAAGATTTTTCTTTAGCATCTACAAAACCTACTTGAACTGCATTGTATCCATCATTTTCTATTGTCTTAACTTGTGTTACAACAACTGGTCCAGCCTCAACTACTGTTACAGGTATTACTTCACCTTGCTCAGTAAATACTTGAGTCATACCAACTTTTCTTCCTAATATTCCTTTCATATTAGCACCTCCTATAATTCTTACAGCGGATTACCTAATCTGGTAATCATTCTAAGATAATCACCTTATAGGATAATATCTTAGGTGTTAGTTATTATAATTTTATTTCTATATCAACACCTGCTGGTAAGTCTAATTTCATTAAAGAATCAACAGTCTTAGGTGTTGGGTTTGTTATGTCTATTAATCTTTTATGAGTTCTTATTTCAAACTGCTCTCTAGAATCTTTGTATTTATGAACAGCTCTTAATATAGTAACTACTTGCTTTTCTGTTGGTAGTGGCACAGGACCTGAAACTTGTGATCCAGCTTTTTTAGCAGTTTCAACTATTTTACCAGCAGAAAAATCTAATAATTTGTGATCATAAGATTTTAATCTTATTCTTATTTTTTCATTTTTAGCCATGTTTTATTTCCCTCCTTCTTCGCTTGTTTATCATTAGTCTTTATTTATTTTGATACCGATACACAGTTCCGGGTGTTCCTGTTTTTTAAAATCAAAAATATCAAAATTTTAGGACCAATTCTCAATTCTTACAATTCGTATCTCTCAAGCACACTATTATATTTTACCTTATAATTAGGTTTTTTTCAAGATATTTTTTATTTTTTGTATACATTATTTTCTTAAGATAATCTATACAAAATCTAGTAACTTATTTCTTCACAGCGACTTTACTAGTATATAATCTTTTCAACACATTGTCAATATTATAAACAAAAAAAGAGAGGTTTAACCCCCCTCTTCTTTTCTATATATAAATAATCTAAATAGATTATTCTATTATTTCTGCTACAACTCCTGAAGCTACTGTTCTTCCACCTTCTCTTATAGCGAATCTTAATCCTTCTTCAACACATATAGA
>NZ_JAGHFM010000157.1 GCF_017888745.1 Terrisporobacter sp.
ACTTTATTCTACCCATTTTATTCTAACATAGAATTAAGTTATTAACAACTAATCGATTTTACTTTTCTTAATTTTCTGTCATTTTTTTAATATTATTCAATTATCTTTCCTTCAGCCTTACACTCTTTATTAGAGCATACTTCTTTAGTTTCATTTTTTGTCTGTTTTTCTATCATATAACTACCACATTCTTTACATAGTTTCCCTGTCGGTTTATACCAACTTATGAAATCACATTCTGGATAGTTAGAGCATCCATAAAAAGCCTTCCCCTTTTTAGACTTTCTAAGTATAATTTCTCCATCTTTACATTTAGGACATTTTACACCCACTTTATTTACTAAAGGTTTAGTATTTTTACACTCAGGATAGTTTTTGCAAGCCATAAACTTACCAAATCTTCCGTATTTAATTACCATATTCGATCCACATAATTCACAGATTTCATCCGTTTCTTCATCCATATTTATTTTTTGAATCTTTTCTTTTGCTTCTTCTATAGCTTCTTTTAATGGTTCATAAGCTTCAGAAACTACACTTTTCCATTGTATATTTCCTTCTTCAATTTCATCTAATTTATTTTCCATTTGAGCTGTAAAGTCAACATCAATGAACTTTTGGAAATTTATATTTAATATGTCAGTAACTATAATCCCAAGTTCTGTTGGATGTAAACTTGTACCTTGTTTTTCAACGTATCCTCTATTTAATATAGTAGCTATAGTTGGCGCATAAGTACTAGGTCTACCTATTCCAAGTTCTTCAAGTGTTTTAACTAAGCTTGCTTCTGTAAATCTTGCTGGTGGCTGAGTAAAATGTTGAACTGGAATAAATTGATTTACTTTTAACTCATCACCTTCATTTATAGCTGGAAGAATTTTATCTTCTCTTTCAGTAAAGTTATATATTTTTGTATAACCTTCAAACTTCATAACAGAACCAGTAGCTCTAAATAATGCATCTCCTATTCTACAATCTATATTCAGCACATCAAATATGGAATCCTCCATTTGACTAGCTACAAATCTTCTCCATATTAAATTATAAAGTTTAAATTGATCCTTGCTTAAAGAGTTTTTGACACTCATTGGCGTTCTGATAACAGAAGTAGGTCTTATTGCCTCATGAGCATCTTGAACTTTTTTCTTTTCTTTTCCATCTTTTTTATCACTATATTCTTTATAGTATTTTTCTCCTAATTCATCTAATATGAATGATTTTGCTTTCTCTTTAGCTTCATCAGAAATCCTCTTAGAATCTGTTCTTATGTAGGAAATTAAACCTACTGTACCTTCACCTTCAATATCTACACCTTCATAAAGTTCTTGAGCTATAATCATCGTCTTTTTAGTTGTAAAAGAAAGCTTATTAGCTGCATCTTGTTGAAGTACACTTGTTGTATATGGCTTAGGAGCAGATTTTCTTCTTGTTTTTGATTCTATCTTTTCTACTATCAGATTTTCATTCTCAATATTTTTTAAGATATTATTAACATCTTCTTCATTATTTAATTCTATTTTTTCATTATTTAATGAAACAAATTTAAATAAAGCTATTTCTCCATTTTCTGTTTTACCTTCAATATCTAATGTCCAATATTCTTTAGGAACAAAATCATTAATCTCTCTTTCTTTTTCACAAATTAGTTTAGTAGTTACAGACTGTACTCTACCTGCACTAAGACCTTTTCTAACTTTTAGCCAAAGTATTGGACTTATTTGATATCCCAGTAATCTATCTAGTACCCTTCTTGCTTGTTGAGCGTCTACTAATTTTAAATCTAAAGACCTTGGATTTTTAATAGCTTTTTTTATTGCATCCTTTGTTATTTCATTAAATTCTATTCTACATTCATCATCTGTATCAATTCCAAGGATATATGCTAAATGCCAAGATATAGCTTCCCCTTCCCTATCAGGGTCGGTAGCTAGATACACTCTTTTAGATTTTTTTGCTTCTTTTTTTAATTCCTTTATCAGATCACCTTTACCTCTGATATTTATATATCTAGGTTCAAAATTATTCTCTATATCAACACCTAAAGTACTTTTAGGTAAATCTCTCACATGACCAACTGAAGCCTTAACTGTATAGTGGCTTTTTCCTAAGAATTTTTCTATTGTTTTAGCTTTTGCAGGCGATTCCACAATTACCAATGTTTTCGCCATTATTACACCCCCACCCTTTGTTTTAGTTTATACTGTATGTTTTATTGTTCATTTCAACAACTAAGTCTCTTAGTAATAAATCATTTATTATTGCGTTTACAATTTTTATCTCAATACCAGTATTATCACAAATTTCATCAATTTGCAAGACACCTTGTCTTTTAATTACTTCGATTATCTTTAATTCTTCATTACTTAAACCGCTAATATCATATTCTATACTATTTTTATAATAATTAAAACTATTATTATCATATTCATTTAAAATATCATCAATATTTTCTATTAACTTAGCACCTTCTTTTATTATCTTATGACAACCTTTGCTCATATCAGAATTAATATTTCCAGGTACTGCAAATACGTTTCTTCCTTGTTCAAGACCAAAATCAGCAGTAATTAGTGCACCACTTTTTTGTCCCGCCTCAACAACTATAACACCATCACTAAGACCACTTATAATTCTATTTCTACTAGGAAAGTTACCTGGTGTTACAATAGTATCTACGTTATATTCAGACATAATAAGGCCACCTTTTGATAAAATTTCATCTGCTAAAGGTCTATTGCATTTAGGCAAAACATTATCTACAGAAGAGCCTAGTACCCCAATAGTTTTTCCACCATTCATCATACATCCTATATGACAATAAGAGTCTATACCTATTGCTAATCCACTAATTATATTAATGCCTATCTGTCCAAGTTCTCTACTTATTTTCTGAGCGCAGTTAATTCCATATGGTGTTGGCTTTCTTGAGCCAACCATAGCAATATTTAAATTCTGATTTATTATCGATAAATCTCCTTTAAAAAATAATAATAAAGGAGGGTTATAGATATTTTTAAGTTTTTCTGGATATTCTTCATCTTCTATACAAATATAGTTTATAGAGTTTTTATATATTTTTTCCTTAATTTCATTTAAATAGAAATGACTTTTATATTTTACTATATTTTCTTTCATATTTAAATTTATATTTTTTAAATTATATATTTCTTTTTCACTTAAGTCCATAAATTTATCAATATTTCCTACTTCTTCTATTATTTTACCAATTGTTTTTGTAGTTATTCCACTAATTGACTTAAGTAATAAATATGCATCTCTTTTATTCATAGTTAACTCCTATCTAAAGTAAGTATAATAAGCTTTTCTAAAAGAAAATGACTCCATTATATGATTTGCTTCTATATCTTTACTTCCGTCTAAATCTGCAATAGTTCTAGCCATTTTTATCAACTTAGTATAGCTTCTATTGCTTAATTTATATTTATTAAATATTTTATTAGTCAAATCCATAGATTCCTCATTTAAATTACAATATTTATCTAGCATATAAGATGTCATTTCATTATTACTCTTTATATTATCATTTTCAAATCGCTCTCTTTGTATTTCTCTAGCCTTGGTCACTCTTTTTCTTATATCTTTAGATTTTTCTCCTTGAGACTTTTTATTTAAGTCATCACATAGTATAGGATTTACTTCCACAAATATATCAAATCTATCCAGTAATGGCCCTGATAATTTATTCTTATATCTATTTATTTCATATGTCCTGCATTTACATTCTTTATCAGACATATAAAATCCACAAGGACAGGGATTCATAGCTCCTACAACAAGCATATTACTTGGATATTTTATATTATATTTAACTCTAGATATATTTACATACTTGTCTTCCATAGGTTGCCTTAAACTTTCTAATATTTTTCTATCAAACTCTGCTATTTCATCTAAAAATAATACACCTCTATGGGATAAGACTACTTCCCCAGGCTTGCACCTTACTCCTCCACCAATTAGAGATTGGATAGTTGTACTATGATGAGGTGATCTAAAAGGTCTTTGATTGATTAACCCTACTTTATCATCTATTAATCCTGCAATACTATATATTTTACTAATTTCAATTATTTCATCTTTATCTAAAGGTGGTAATATTGTTCTTATACGTTTTGCAACCATTGTCTTACCAGAACCAGGAGGTCCAATTAACAACAAATTATGATTACCTGCAGCTGCAATTTCAGCACTTCTTTTAACAAAATAATTTCCTTTTATCTCTTGAAAATCTTCACTATAAATATTTTCATTATATCCTTCAATTATATCTTTATATTCACTCTTTATTTCATAAGTGTCATTAAGGTAATTAATACACTCATTTATAGTTTTGACTGGTATTATCTCTATATTGTCAATAAAATTACATTCTTTTAAATTATCAAATGGTATAAATATTCTTTTAAAATTTTGTTCCCTCGCTCCTATTACAAGAGGCAGAATACCCTTAATTGTTCTTATATGACCATCTAATGATACCTCTCCTACAAATATACATTCATCTAAATATAATTCATTTTTATTTATATATTTTCTTAATATTCCTATACATATTGGTAAGTCTAAAAATGATCCTTCTTTTTTCATATCTGCTGGCGATAAGTTTACTACGATTCTTGAATTTGGAAAATCATAACCACTATTTATTATGGCGGATTTTACTCTTTCTCTAGCTTCTTTTATTTCTGTACTTGGAAGTCCAACTATATTGAAAGAAGGAATTCCTCTTGTTATGTCCGTCTCTACTTTAACCAAAAAACTTTCTAAACCTATTAAATTATTAGAATTAATTATACTCAACATATTTAACCTTCCTAAAAAGCATTTATTATATGATTTACCTTGTTATTTCTAAGATATATTTCTATTACATCAAATCTTATAGATATATCGTTTAAACAATTTTCTAAAATATAAAACTTGGCTACATTAGTTATCTTTCTTCTTTTATTGTAATTAACAGCTTCTGATGGGTATCCATAATTAATATTACTTCTACTTTTTACTTCTACAAAAACTAATTCTCCATTTAATTTTGCTATTAAATCAATTTCGACCATTTTCGTTTTATAATTTTTTTCTAAAATTTTTCCACCTTTAGAAATCAAATATTTTTGTGCTATTTCTTCTCCTAATTTACCTTTTTGTACATTATTCATATTTTTCACCTTATTATTTTTCTTATCTCATTATTGTCAAGGTATTTATCATATATACAATTTTTAACATATAATTGAAATTTTTGTATTTTCAACTTATTATATAGTTAGTGTAATTATTTTACATAATTTAGTAATTTATATAAGGGGAGAAAGTCTATGTCTAACAAAAAAATATCAAAAAAAAAGATATTTATTATTTTTCTAGTGTTATCTTTAGTAGTCTTAGGAATTTTGTCTTATGAAAAAACATCTAAATCTAACAAAGAATCTTATAAAAAAAATATATCTTCTGTATTTAATAATGAGCCTGAGACTTATAGTGCCTCCATCTTAGCTGCCGGTGATATTATGGTTCATGGACCTCAACTAAATGCTCAGTACGATTCATCTAATAAAACCTACTCATTTGATAATAATTTCAAACATGTGAAAAAATATATCGAAAAAGCAGATTATAGCCTAGCAAATTTAGAAACTACTTTAGCAGGTAATGATGTATATCCTTATAGCTCTTATCCTTTATTTAATTCTCCTGATGAGTTGGCTGATGCTTTGAAAAATGCAGGATTTGATTTATTGTCTACTATAAATAATCACAGCTTTGATAAAGGTGACTTAGGTGTTAGTCGAACATTGAGTGTATTAAAAGAAAAAGGCTTTGATACTGTAGGCACTAGAGAAAATATTGACGATGATGATTTTTTAATAAAAAATATCAATAATATAAAGGTAGGTATTACATCTTATTCTTACGGAGATATAAAAAATGATAATAAATATTTGAACGGTATAAAAATATCCGAAGATTTTGAAGATAAGATGAATATCTTTGATGCTCATGATGTGGACAGTGCATTTGATACAATATCTACTACATTAGATAAATTAGAAGATACTGATATTCAAATAGTAGTTTTACACTGGGGAGTTGAGTATACTAGAGATGAAATTAATTTCCAAAAAGAACTGGCACAAAAATTATGTAATGCAGGTGTAGATATTATTATAGGATCTCACCCTCATGTAGTTCAACCTGTAGAAACAATCAAGTCATCTGACGGAGAGACTGAAACTGTAGTAATATACTCTTTAGGAAATTATATATCTAATCAAAGAAGAGAAAATGTGAGTGCTTATAGTGAAGATGGATTAATGGTAAATATAGATATAACAAAAAAAGTAATGAGGATGAAGCAACAGTTAAGAAGGTAACTTGCATACCTACTTGGGTAAATAAATACAATCATAATGGTAAGTATGTCTATGAAATAATACCTATTGAAGATAAAGAAGATTTAAATTCTATAAATAATTTAAATGAGGCTCATGCAGAGCAATCTCATCATAACACCTCATCACTTATAGAAACAACTGATTTAATTAATGTAGTTAGTTGTCCTTTTGAATAATATGAAAATAGATTACCTTATCTAAAAGGTAATCTATTTTTATATTCTATTTAGGTAATTTTATTATAAATTCTGTACCTTCGTTTATTTTACTACTTGTATCATGATAATCATTTCTTATTACTGAGGGCTCTTATCATACATATTTTGTGATTATATCTACAATATGAGCCCTTGAAAATATTGTCTATTATTAGTCAT
>NZ_JAGHFM010000022.1 GCF_017888745.1 Terrisporobacter sp.
ACCAAGTTTTAAGTCAATTAACTGGTGAAGTTCAAGCTGGTGAAGAAGATGGAAGTATAGATATGATATGGATAAATGGTGAAAACTTTAAATCAGCAAAAGAAAATAATATGCTTTATGGATCATTTTTAGAAAAACTTCCAAATGCAGGAAAATATCTTGATCTAAATGCAGATGAAAATAAATATGATTTTGGATATGAAATTGAAGGATATGAAGCCTCATATGGAAAAGCTCAGTTAGTTTTTATTCATGATAGTGCTGTTACAAGTAATGTACCAAAAAACACAGAAGAACTTTTGAAATTTGCAAAAGAAAATAAAGGAAAAGTTACTTACCCAGCTTTACCTGATTTTACAGGAAGTGCTTTTGTACGAAATATAATATATGATATATGTGGATATGAACAATTCCAAGACATGGAAGCTGACAAAGAAACTGTTAAAAAAGCTATACAACCAGCACTTGATTATTTAGTAAAATTAAATCCGTATTTATGGAATGAAGGTAAAAGTTTCCCTGCAGACTCAACTCAACTAGATAATATGTTTATGGATAAAGAAGTAGTAATGTTTATGAGTTATGAGCCTTATTCAGTGGCAAGTAAAATAGAAAAAGGAAGTTATACAGATACTACTGAAAGTTTTATATTTGATAATGGGACAATAGGAAATACTAACTACATGGCAATAGCTAAAAATTCGGGAAATAAAGCTGGAGCAATGGTTGCCATAAATGAGATGATAGGTGCAAAAATGCAAGCATCTAAATTTAACGCAATAAAAACTTTACCAGTAGTTGATAATTCTAAATTATCTGAGGAAGAATCTAAAATGTTTGATAATGTAGATTTAGGAAAAGGTACACTTTCTCAAGAGGAATTATTGTCAAAAAGACTTCCTGAAATGCCTGCAGATTTAGTTCCAATAATAGAAGAAATATGGTTAGAAGAGGTAGTTGGTAAGTAATGAGAAAAAAGTATACACCTTATTTACTTTTACTACCACAAATTATACTATTGATTATATTTGCAATAGGACTTATAAATGGAATCACGCAAAGTTTTGGCGTGATTCCTACTTTTGGTTTAAGAGAACCTACTTTAAATTACTACAAAGAAGTTCTAATATCAAAATACATGTTAAACTCAATACTATTTAGTTTGTATATTGCAGGAACTTCATCTATATTTGCGGTAATTATAGGGACTTTAATTTGTATGATTATTGTAATAAACAAAAAAACAATAAAAATATATGAAAGATTAGTTCAAATACCAATTGTAGTACCACATGTGGTAGTAGCAATTTTTATATTAAATATATTTTCAAAAAGTGGTCTACTAGCGAGGATACTTTCAGCTTTAGACTTAATATCTAGTCAAGAACAATTTATAAATTTAGTCTATGATAAATATGGAATAGGAATTATTTTAGCATATTTATGGAAAGAGATACCATTCATTATTTATTTTGCAATATCTATTATGGCTAATATAAATGATAGTTTAGGAGAAGCAGCTATAAATTTAGGAGCTAGCAAGTGGGAAACTTTCAGAAAAGTAACGCTACCTTTATGTAAAAATACAATTTTAAGTGGATTTTTAATAATTTTTGTATTTGCATTAGGTGCCTATGAAATTCCACAGCTACTTGGACCAACCTTACCAAAGGCGCTACCAGTTTTATCTTATATTCAATATATACATCCAAATTTACAAAATAGACCATATGCTATGGCACTAAATGGGATTATAATACTTATATCTCTAATATCAGCTTTACTTTACTATAAATTGATTAAAAATAATATTTCAGCGTTGAAGGATAAAAATAGATGAAAAAATTAAAAAAAAATAAATTTTATATAAGCAAGATAATATTAGTAATTGTAGCTATTTGTATTTTACTACCTTTACTAAATATAATAATATGGTCATTTACGGAAAGGTGGCCTTGGCCAAATGTATTTCCAGAGAATTATTCTTTAAGAGGTTTTAAAGAAATTTTCGGAAGAAAAGGAGAAATGATACAGCTTTTTATGTCTAGTATAATGTTATCTATGATAGTTGCCATACTATCTGTAATTATTGGACTTATGAGTGCTAGAGCTTTTGTATTTTACAATTTTAAAGGTAAAAATCAGATTTACTTTGCATCTATATTGCCTTTTTTAATACCTTGTACAGTATTTGCTATGGGTATTCATGTTACATTTATAAAATTAGGTTTAAGTAATACAATACTAGGGGTAATAATAGTTCATTTAATTTACTCACTTCCTTATGCTACGAGACTATTAGTAGATGGAACAGAAGCAGTAGGACAAAAACTAGAAGAACAAGCAAAAGTATTAGGGGCTAATACTTTTCAAGCATTTACTAAAGTTACATTACCAATTTTATCTCCAGTAATATTATCAGCCCTTTCTATGTCATATATAGTATCTTTTAGCCAATATTTTTTAACTTTGCTAATAGGTGGAGGTAAAATAAAAACTTTTACTATAGTAATGTTTCCATATATAAGCGGAGGAGACAGAAATATAGTAGCATCTTATACTATAGTATTTTTAGGAATAACTATGATTATATTTAGTTTTTTTTACTATATAGTATCTAAATTTAATAATAATATAAAGACAGATTTTTATAATGTATAGAAATAACAGGTGAAACAGATGAGTTTAAAATTAGAAAAAATAAGAGTAAATTTACAGGGGAATGAGATTTTACATAATATTAATTTGAATGTGGAGAAGGGAGAGTTTATATCCCTTTTAGGTCCTTCTGGATGTGGGAAAAGTACCCTACTAAAAAGTATAGCAGGACTTAATGATTTGGAAGAAGGAAAAATAATACTATTTGGAGAAGAAATTCAAGATATTGTACCTGAAAAAAGAGGTACAGTTATAGTATTTCAAGACTTAAGATTGTTTCCTCATTTATCAGTGGAAAAGAATATTTCTTTTTCCATGGATTTGAAGAAAGTTCCTAAAAAACAACAAAAGGAAATTGTAAAGAAGCTTCTTAAAGATGTTCAACTAGAAGGCTTTGAAAATAGAAGAATAAGGGAAATGTCTGGAGGACAGTTGCAGAGAGTAGCACTGGCTAGAGCTTTAGCATCAAATCCTAAGATATTACTTTTAGATGAACCATTTTCTGGGCTAGATGAAAAGTTAAGAGAAGAAATGGGGAAACTTGTAAAGAAACTCCAAAGAGAGAATAAAATGACTATGATTTTAGTTACTCATGATAAGAAGGAGGCGTTACAACTTTCTGATAAAATTGCATTAATGCTACATGGAGATATTATTCAGTATGATACTCCTTATAACATGTATAGATATCCTGTATCAATGGAAGTTGCAGATTATTTTGGAAGAAATAATTATTTATCAGGTGTAGTTAAAGATAAAATATTTAAAAATGAATATTTTGAAACTAAATGTGATTTGAATGATGGAAATTATAAAGCAATGATTAGATCTTCATCTATCTTAATAAATGAAGAAAAAGATGATTTTAAAATTAAAAATATTGTTTATTTAGGTGATTTTGTTGAAATTATTTTAGGTAATAATAAAAAAGAAATATTAGTTAAGAGCAGTTCTGATATTTTAAATAGTGATAAATTTAAGATTAATAATAAAGTTGGAATAAATATAAAAGAAGATGAAATTTGTTATTTTGAGGATTGTAAAGAGGTATGTTTATGAAGAATGTAATATTTGATTGTGATAATACTTATGGTATAAAAGATTGTGATGTTGATGATGGACTTGCACTAATATATTTGATAGGAAATAGTGATGTTAATTTATTAGGAATAACTACTACTTACGGAAATAATAAAGTAGAAGTAGTTTATCCAAATACTTTAAAAATGATAAAAGAATTAAAAGTAGAAAGTTTACCTGTTAAAAAAGGTGGTATAAATCCAAAAGATTTAGATAATGAAGCTAGTGATTATCTAGTTGAGATGGCTAATAAATATAATGGAGAGTTATCAATATTAGCAACAGGTTCACTAACAAATCTTTATGGAGCATATTTAAAGGATAATGATTTTTTTGAAAAGGTAAAAGAGATAGTATTAATGGGGGGAATAACTGAACCATTAATTTTTGCAAAAAGGCAAATGGACGAATTAAACTTCTCATGTGATCCTATTGCTACATATACAGTTTTAACTAGAGGAAAAAATGTGTCTGTAATAACTGGCAATAATTGTCTTAAAGTACTTGTGACTAGAGAAGATTATGAAAGAGAGTTAAGTAATTATTCTAATCCTATAGTTAAGTATATTAAGGAAAAAGTTGATTATTGGTTTGATTATAACTTAAATAACTATGGGATAGATGGTACTTATAACTGGGATGTGACAGCAGCTACTTATCTTATGAGACCTGAAGTTTTTAGAAATAAAAGATTTAAGATGAAAGTAAATGTAGATGATTTAAAAACTGGTTTCTTAAGAGAAAATGATGATAATAACTGTATTTTAAATCTGCCTGTTATAGATAAAGAGGAAGAATATAATAAGGAGATTTATAGTAATTGGAAGCGGGTTAAAATATAGAATTCAATTAAGTTAAAACTATTATTAGTTTATATTTTATTTAAGATAATTTTTAATTATTTCTATTATTTTCTTACTTATTTTGCATCTAATGATGTATTTGTA
>NZ_JAGHFM010000158.1 GCF_017888745.1 Terrisporobacter sp.
TGTAGGGACAATAAAAATTATTTTTTAAGTTGTGAAAACGATAACTTATGGTGTGAGTGGTGTGAAAATTGGCAAGAAAAGAAAGATAATAAAAATATTATAAGTTTAACACCGGGAGATAATGAAAGTACAATTAACTTTTCTTGGTATAGTAAAAAAAGTGATGAAACTAATAAAATAAAAGTGTACAACTATGATGGATATGAACAAATTATTACTGCTAAAAGTATAAATATGGAGTCAGGACTTGTAAGTAATAAAGCTGAGGTTAAGAATCTTAAACCAAATACTACATATTATTATAGTTATACAATTGATGGAGATTGGACAAACCCTGTGATTTTTAAAACAAAGTCTAAAGATAATTTTAGCTTTGCTTTTATGGGAGATCCACAAATAGGAGCATCATATAAATATAAAAAGAGAAATTCTTATGAAGAAGCTATTAAAGAAGATTCTTATAATTGGAATGAAGTAATAAAAAAATCTGTAGATAAGAGAAATAATCTTAGTTTTATAATTTGCGGTGGAGATGAAACTAATACAAAATCTAATAAAAGTGAAGAAAATAACTTAATTAGTAATTTAGAATATTATGGTTTTTTATATCCTAAGTACTTGAGATTTATACCTATAGCTAATACTATAGGAAATCATGATAAAGAGAATAAGGATTATTACTATCGTTTTAATATGCCTAATCTAAGTGAATTAGGTCAAACTACTGCAGGTGGAGATTACTATTTTACATATAATAATGCTTTATTTATAATGCTAAATACTAATAATTTAAATATAAATGAACATAAAAAATTTATAGAAGAAAGTATAAATAATAATCAAAATAAAAAGTGGAGAATAGTAGTATTTCATCATGATATATATGGTGGAGGAACTCACTCTAATGATAAAGATGTAATAAAATTAAGAGAAAAATTACCATCAATATTAGAAATGGGTGACGTGGATTTAGTGCTATCAGGTCATGACCATATTTATTCTAGAAGTAATTTATTGTTAAATAATAAGATATCAGAAAAAAGTATCATTGATAAATCAAATGGAGAAGAAAGAGAAATTGAAATATACAAAAATCCAAAGGGTATTTTATATATAACAGGTGGGTCTTCTACTGGAAGTAAATTTTATAAGAAAGATGAAAATAAAGACGATAAACATATAAAATTTAGATATGACAAAAAAGAACCTATGTACACAATAATAGATATAGATAATAACTATATGCAAATTAATACTTATAAGATTGATGATGAAAAGAGAATAGATAGTACTATAATAATAAGAAAATAAGAATTTTGTAATACAAAATAATAAGTAATTAGCTGTTTATTTTATTCTTAGAATTAGTTATACTATAGTTGTCGATTTTTGACGAAAGTTATTTTAATGATGCTAATAATTTGTTAAAATATGTATATTGATAAAATGAACTATTTATACAGGGAGCGGACAACTATGAAATTAGTAGCTAAGAGATTTATTGCAATAGCTTTAACCTTTTTATTTATAATAATAAGTTGTATAAGTACGTATGCATATAATGGTAACTTTAATAAAATTAATAATGAAGAAGGTTTATCTCAAAATACTATACAGTGTATGATACAAGATAAATTAGGTTTTATTTGGATTGGGACTAATGATGGTCTTAATAGATATAATGGATATGAATTCAAAATATATAAATATGATAAAAATAACTCTAATTCTATTGCAGGAAATAATATTATAGATTTATTAGAAGATAAAAATAATAATATATGGATTGCTACCTCAAATGGATTAAGCAAAATAAATACAATAACTAATGAAGTTTTTAATTATAGCAATAAGAAAGAAAGCGGAAATTTGTCTTATTACATGACGACAGATATTTTATTAACTTCTAATGGGAAAATATTGGTAGCAACATTTGATGGATTAAATTTATATAATGAGAAAACAGATAGTTTTGAAAGAATATTAAAAGATGATGATTTAATAAGCCAGACTATATATTCTATAGAAGAAGATATTAATGGTGATTTTTGGATAGCTACAAGCAAAGGAGTAAGTAGAATAGTCACTAAAGATAAAAAAATATATAATTATCCTGCTACGTTGAATGGAGAAAGTGGACAGATGTCTTCTGGAGATTATATATTTAAAATAAAATGTGATAGTCAAGGTTATCTTTGGGCAAGTACATTTAGATATGGATTATATAAAATTGATTTAAAAGATTATTCATTTGTTAAATACAGTCATGATGAAAATGATGATACATCATTGCCAGGAAATCTTGTAAAAGATGTATTAAGAGATAAAAATAATCAAGTATGGGTAGCTACAAATAACGGGTTAGCTAGCTATAACGAAGAAGATGAAACTTTTACAACATATTCTAAAAAGTCTTATGATAGAAAAAGTATAATTCAAAACGAAGTTTATTCATTAATGCAAGATAATAGTGGTATTATTTGGGTTGGAACTTATTCGGGAGTAAATATTTTTGATCCAGAAATAAAGATAGAACATTATGAAAATAATCCTTTGGATGAAAACTCTATTAGTGAAAGTTTAGTTACAACTATTTATGAAGATAAAAATAAGTACTTATGGGTTGGAACTTATTCAGGTGGAATTAACTTAATAAATAGGGATACAGGAGAAATTACTCGTTTAGGGAGTAATGAAGAATATGATGTCATAGTTAGTGATCATATTAATTATATTACTGGGGATAAAGATGAAATTTATATTGCTACAGATTATGGTTTAAATATATTAAACACTAA
>NZ_JAGHFM010000159.1 GCF_017888745.1 Terrisporobacter sp.
ACTTTGGTAAATTGCCCAAAACTTGAGCAAGGGTCCCAGGACCTATTTTAGCTGCTCAGCCAGCAGTTTTTGTCATTTGTGTTAATTTTATTTCATCAATTATCATTTTCTTATCCCTTTTTAATTTACTTATTATTTTTAAAAAATCTGTTAGAAATTTAAATTTACTTATAGAAATATTTTATAACAAAATTTTACCTTTGCACACTCTATTATGACAAATGGTTTTAAATTATTGAAAAAATTTATAAATAAATACATAATTTGATGTGAAATTTATTATAAATTTGTAAAACAATTTGTTATATAAATTATTAAATATAACCTAGATATTATAATTTATCCGATTACATTCGCTTTTTATTGAAAATATTTAAACTAAGCTATATAATTTTATATAAGATGATAATTTGAAAATATTTTAGTACAAATTACATAAAAATTGAAATATAAATGTCTTTACAAATTTAATAATAAATCACAGAGAAATTTACTACAATTTGTTATTCAAATTAAAATACGATTCTAAATAAAATTCTTAACCATTTGTTATGAATTTGTAAACAATTACTTATAAATTCCTAAAGGAGATGTACTAATGAAAATCGTAAGTTTTTTTAATGTAAAAGGAGGGGTTGGAAAAACTACCCTAACTATTTTAACTGCCATAACTCTTAGTAAAGAAGGGTCTAGGGTATTAATAATAGATGCAGATACTCAAGCAAATTTAACTCAATTTTTATATAAAGTATCCCATAATGATAAAACCATGTTTGATGGACTAGCTGATAACTTAAGTGCAAATGAGCTAATAATTAAATCTCCAACTGACAAATATAAAAATATAGATATAATACCATCAGATCTTTCACTTTCAGTACTTAGTGAATATTTAACTACTAAAACAAATCGTGAAAAATCTGTTTGGAGATGGTTTAAAAGCAACATTGAGATATTAAAAGAATACGACTACATATTTGTAGATTTATCTCCATCATACGATTTAATTGCTAGAAACTTTATGTTAATTTCTGATTCTATTATTACTCCTATTGCTTATCAAGATATAGCAAGTATTAGAGGATGTGAGCTATTTTATTTAAAATATAATCAAGATTTAGAAGATATGGAAATGGAAAACAATGCAAAAAGGGCAGTAGTTATAAACTCTTTTACTTCTAGAAAATTATCTACAGGAGATATATTCTTCGAAAAATTAAACGAATTTGATGATATAAAAAGAGATCTTTTAGAGTCTAAAATATCAGATACTACAGTTATTAAAAATGCAATTTTATGTAAACTTGACATAGAGGATTATTGTAGAAAAATAAAGAAATCTCATAAAGTAAGAGAAGAATTTAAAGAAGTTATAGATGAATTAAAAGAAAGGGATGTGTTATAGTGGGACTAGATAAATTTTTAAAAGATGACATAAATGAAAAAGAAGAATTGGTAATTGCTAAAAAAGATTATAAATCTAGAGTAAATAATATGGTTAAATCCTCTTTTGAAAGAGAAAGTTTAAATTTATTAAATATGGAAAAAGAAGAAATAAGCGCTAAAAAAGTTCCTATGAGTATTTACTTCAACAAAGAAGATTTAGACTTATTAAAGGCAATTGCTTTTGAAAAAAATACTACAGTAAATAAGATACTTATGAATATTATAAAAGAGCCTCTAGGAGTTACTAGAGATAATTTACCTTTAAACTTTGATGTGGAAAGTAAGGCTTTAGAATACGAAGAAAAAAGTAAAAGAAGAAAATAATTTATAAATAAAATTAATCAAATAAAAAAAGCTATGAAATTTAAATATATATTTCATAGCTTTTTTTATTGTAAGGAAATTATATGTTATCTAATTTGTAGATAACATATAATTTCCAACTTTGTTACTTGAGCAACGGACGCAGTCGTTGGCGACATGAAGTGGAGCGTCCACGCAGTGGCTTAAGCGAAGCGAATTTTTTACACTATACATTTTTATAAAATTAACTTTTATTACTTTGAGGATGTGACATTTTTGGGACACCCTTTATATAAGGTATTTTAAGTAAAAAAGAATTTGTTTATAAATTTATAACAATTGGTTAACAATTTCTTAATAATTCATAAAACAAATATACTAAAAAGTCCAATAAAATTTGTATACAATTACATTATCTAATTATAGAAACTATTAGACATTGTATTTTATTACTTGAACAGTTTATATCTTATTAAGAGATTTTTCTCTTTTAGCACGTATTAAAGTACTTTTACTAATTCCAGTCATAAGACATACTTCTTTATAAGAATGTGTCTCAAGTAATTTTAAAGCATGTGAAATTTGCTTTTTAGTAAATTTTTTAGGTCTGCCTTCTCTATAATCATCATTTGCTTTAGCCAACTCCCTTCCTGCTGAAGTTCTTTCTACAATCATTGATCTTTCAAACTGAGAAAAAGCAAGTAGGCATGTAATTATTAAATCTCCCATGGGAGAATTTTCTATAAGACCCATATTCAATATATGTATATTAATTTCTCTTTCTTGTAAATTTTTAATAATGTCCAATCCTTCTTTTGTACTTCTGCATAACCTATCTAATTTTGTAGTAACTAAAGTATCTCCTTTTTTTAGTTTATCTAATATTTCATTAAACATAGGCCTGTGAGATTTAATTCCACTAATTTGTTCTTTATAAATTAGTGCATTTTCATATCTTTCTAAAATTTCTTTTTCTTGTAGCTCTAAAGAGTTATTATCTAATTGGCTTTTTGAACTAACTCTACAGTATCCGTATATCATACTATATCCTTTCTATTTCTATATTAAAATATATATTACTTTTAACACTATATTTTGACACCTCATTATATATTAGAATATCTTATAAAAAATAAAGGTGTCAATATGTATAAGTTTTGACACTTAAATTGATTCACACAAAAGTCTCTATTTATTTTTATATGTAACTTTTGACTATAATTAACTTTAAATATAAAAATAATCTTTATAGCAATTAATTTTAGTAAAAAAATAAAAGCACCTCATTTCTAAGATGCTTTTATTAATTTATATATTTTTATTAAAATTAAAAAAAAAGACACATGATGTGCCTTTTTCACGAACATATATATATTATAATATAGTTACGTTTTCTGCTTGAGGACCTCTAGCGCTTTTAACTATATTAAAGTTTACTTGTTGACCTTCTTCTAATGATTTAAACCCATCAGTTTGTATTGCTGAAAAATGTACGAATACATCGTCTCCACCTTCTACTGATATAAAACCAAATCCTTTTTCATTGTTAAACCATTTTACTATTCCATTTATCATTAAAAAATACTCCTATAAACCTATTCCTAGGTTTTTCCTAATTTATTTGTGTATCTCTACAAATATTATTATAGCACATATAAAAAATAATAGATAGTGTTTTGAATGTTTTTATATTTTTATTTATTTTTTGTTCGTTTTTGTGTTTAGCAATTTATTTTAAAAGTATCAGTATCTATTTAAATCAAAAATAAATTAAAGACTGATAAAAATCAGTCCTTAATTTATTACCTCTTTTTCAATTAATATATAGCATTTGAAATTTCCATTACATATTTTAAAACATTACCCTCATTATCTTTAAAATATAGAGTTTTCTTAGTTGCCCTTTTGTCAATATTTTTGCAGTTTTTTAATGAATAAGTATTATATGGTGTTATTTCATTACAAAGTCTATCTTCTAATTTTTGTAATATATCCCCAGAGTATTTACCTTCTAATTCAAAGGTTTCTATCTTATTACCATAAAGCTCTTTAAAACTAACTATACACTTCATTTTTACTCCTCCTTATTGAACATATTAAGTAAAAATTCTATAAGTATTGATTAAAACCTTTTTAAATCTAACTTAAATATATGAGGTTACTAAAAAAGTAACTAAATTTAGTTACTGGTAACTAAAAAATGATGAAAAGTAACTAAAATTTTTTAGATTTAGTTACTGCATAAAATATAGTATTTGCAATATATACAGCTATTTTTATATATTTGGTAACTAAAGTAACTAAAAAAAATAATATTATTTTATATATTTTGTATGTTGAAAAAAATCTTCTCGCGTAAGACATGGTTTTTTTTATTTTAGTTACTTTAGTTACTTTAGTTATATAATATAGCTAAAATATAGTAATTTCAATGGATTAAGCTTGGTAACTAAAATTAAAAAAATTTAGTTACCTTTTAGTTACTTTAGTTACTTTTTTAGTTACCAAGAATATATGTTTTTAAAAGCACAAAAAAAGAGCCTTTAGGCTCTTTAGTTAAATGGAATAACATTATCTAAAATTTCCTCAAACTCATGGTCTTCTGGGAATATATTATCCATTTCTAGTTTTTTAATTTCATCTATTTTTAATATAAACATCTTTTTATTTTTCATTATGTAAGTTGGTATTTTGTTTTCATCTTCAGTTAGTACTTTTCTTTTTACTGCTTTATAATGTTTTTTAGGATCTGTATCTATTACATAAGCAGATTTTGAAATCATTTTAGTGAAAGTTTTATAATCTAATAGCTTTTCATTTTCACCTTTATAAAGTTTATAATATTTATTTAGCTTGTCATAAATAGTTTTAAAATCAAAGGCTATTGTATTAGTATTAGATAATATTCTAAAATGAATTCCTTCTTCTATACGAATAGTTTTATCTTCAATATATGCAAGGTGATTAATCTCTTCTAATATCTTTTCGTATTCGCTTTTAGAGCCACTTTCATTTTCTTCTAAAACATTATATTTTAAGTTATTAACTATAATATTTGCTGCTTCTTGTAGATTTATTATTTTTTCTATGTCTACACCAAGATCTTCAAATGTATCGTATAAAAGTTGTAAACCTAAAATTGTATAAATAGCTGTATTTACTTCCCTTGAGTTTGATATACTTAGTTTTTCATCAAATTTATATTTACTTTTAGCAATTGAGTATTTTATATCTAAAGTTTCATCTACAAAATTATTTAAAAC
>NZ_JAGHFM010000369.1 GCF_017888745.1 Terrisporobacter sp.
ATCTTCACAGTGTTTACATACTATTATACTTACAATATAACTATCATCTACTAAATTAGCTCTGTATAGCTTATTAAATGATTTTCCTTTGTAATCTTTATCTATAGTACTGATTACATATTTTCCACATTTTGTATAAATATAAAAATGATATTCTAAGAACGGGAAAAATTTTTCTTTTTCTTTTACACCAGCTAAACATTTTGGGCAAGCTTCCATATAATACTCTTCATCAAAAACTATATTTTCTGAAGAATTATTTAATAATTCTAATATAATATCCTTATTTATATTAAATACTGGTTTTTCTTCATCGTTAATTAATTCATCAAAATTATTATCATTTAGTATATATTCTTTCTCATCAAAAGTAAATTTAAACATTTTTACACCTCTATAATTTTTTACTTATTCAAGCTTCATAAGTATTTTATTATACTTTATTATAATATTAAATAATTAAATATCAAGTATAAAAGTAAAAATTTTCTATACATAATAAAATATCAATAAGACTAGCTTATTTATATTTTATTTAGGCTATTTCTGATTTAAAAGGTGTTGGATCATTTAGTGCTTCCATATATTGATCATAATCTATATACCCCAAGTCATACATATGTTTAAGCACAACTTTTTGTCTTCTTTTTGCCTCATCGTGTTGCATATATCTAGCAGGGTTATTAGTTATTCCAGCTAACATAGCACACTGAGCTAAATTTAAGTCTCTAACATCTTTATTAAAATAAGTTTTGGCAGCATCAGATACACCATAGCTTGCTTTACCAAAATAAATATTATTTAAATAAGCACCCAGTATTTCATCCTTTGTCATAACCTTATTCATTTGAATAGCATTATTAATATCTCTAATTTTTCTCTTTACTGACTTAGTATCATTAGTTAATAGATTTTTTGATACTTGCATATCTATTGTACTACCACCTTGTGTAGTATCAGTGAAAATATTATTAACTACAGATCTGACTAAAGATTTAATATCTACTCCGTTATGTTCATAAAATCTTCTATCTTCTGTAGCAACAATGGCATTTTTTAAGTTTTCTGGTATTTCATTTATATCTACTACATTTTTACTTATATAGTTACTATAAACTAAATCTTTAGTTATTTTAGGAGTACCTGCAACAAATAATGCTACAATGCCTGTAGCAAATATACTTCCTACAAAAGTTAAAATTAAAATAAAAGTCAAAACTTTTTTTATAAGTATATTTCTCTTTTTTCTTTTTTTATCTCTTTTTCTATAATATATTTCTTTTTTTATTTCATTATCATTATTTTTTTCTTCTTTATTTTTTACCTCTTGTGTACTTCTTTTTAGATATTGTGTTTTTTCTTTTTTTTCTACATTTTCTGGTAATGGGCTCTTATGTGAATTGTTAGAACTAACCTTTTTACGTCTTATCCTATTTTCACTACTATCATAATAACTCATATATACCTCCTTCTTTATTAAATTAATTATACATTGTCTATTTAAATAAATCAAAGTACAAAATTGTAATATTAAGTCATAAAATAGTAAATGTATATTACCTATAAATTTAAACTATTTTCCTTATAATAAAAAAAGGCCTTTATAAGATTTAAGACCTTCTAATGATATAAATTAATTACTTTTTAACCATTTCTTTTTTATATCATATAATTCTTTATTTAAACTTTCATTGTTAGAATAAAATCTAGCTTAAATTAATTAATATGTTCAAAATTGAAATTAAATTTTTTAAATATTTTTCAAAATACAGTTGCAAAATTTGTCGAATTTTGTTATTATAAATGTACAGTTATTTCCCCAATAACTGATTACTCCCCAAATAAAATATATTCCCTAATAAACCCCTTTTTATAATATATTTTAGAGCCCTTGCTTGATCGGTTAAAGCAAGGGCATTTTTATTTCAAAAAATACTTTAATCAAAATCTTTTATTCATTTTATATTTCTAAATTAATAAATATTAATTG
>NZ_JAGHFM010000160.1 GCF_017888745.1 Terrisporobacter sp.
CAAGAAGATTTAGATTTTGAGATGCAAAAAATTGGTATCAGTATAACTAATTTTGCTATATCAAGTGTATCTTATCCAAAAGAAGTTCAAGAAATGGCTAATAAAGCGGCATCTCATAGTATGATAGGAGATATGAATAAGTATACTCAAGTAGCTATGGCAGATTCTCTATCAAAAGAAGGTAATGGATCAGTAGCAGCTGATATGGCTAGTGTACAAATAGGTATGATGATGGGACAACAGGTTGTTAATAATATGGTAAACAATCCTCAAAATAATAATAATCAACAAGTAAATAAACCTAATTTCTGTCCAAATTGTGGTACAAGAAATGAAGGTTCTAATTTCTGTCCAAACTGTGGTACAAAATTAGGATAAATAATAAAAAGGATATAAGTTAGTTAAACTAATTTATATCCTTTTTATTATATTATCATATAAAATTTTTTCATTTTTAAACAAAAAATAAAAATTTTATTTAATTTTTAATAATTATAAATGTAATATATGGCAAAAAATATTATAATATAAGTATGTTATTTTAAGGAAGCATTAATTATGTGTCCTAAATATCAGGGGGGAGTATATATGAGGTATAAAGTTAAAAAAAAGGATTTAGTTTCGCCGATAGGAAAATTATGCACACCAGTAGATTTAAAAAATCCAAGTAAAGATTATTATGAAACAAAGTTATCTCCATTTGCATCTTATAAAGGAGATAATCACAAAATTAACAGACCAAAGAAAACTACATCAAAATCTGAAGTGGATTTCTTATTAGAAAAGGGTCATGTGGGAGAAGTAGAAAAAATGATTCTATTTGCCATCAATAATTTGGTATTTGCTACTTCATTGCAAATTACTACATACTTAAATAAAATGGGCATAAATATAGAATCAAAATCTGTGGCAAGAAAATTAACAAGATTAAAAGAAAAGAGCTTTATTAAACAGATAGAATTTATATCTGAAAATAGTACAAGTTCATACAAAGCATATTATCTTGGATATCATGGTATAGGATTATTAAGGGCATTAGACAAGAAAACATATTCTCAAGGATATGTAAGTGAAATTAAGACAGCTAAAATAAAATGTTTGCTTGCTTCAAATCAATTAATCACACAAGTAATGAAGCCAGGGGTGAATTTTAGGGTTTCTAAAATAATATTAAATGAAAATATAAGGAATTGTATAGTAAGACCGCAATCTATTTTAGAATGTAATGATAAACCATATCTTATAGAAGTAATTAGAAAGATAGATAATTGGAAAGATGAATTTTTAAATAAATTATCTAGGTATGAAAATGTTATAGAACATTATGATAAGCTAAATATTAGTTTCAAAGAAAAGCCTACATTAATAATACAGGGTGAATCGTATGACCATATGATTGAAATTATGAATGTTTTAAAAGAAAGAGAAGAAGAAACCGATATAGATATTATTTATACTTATGATAGAATACTTTTATATAATTTAGAACAAGCTTTCTTTATAGTAGAAGAAAAACAAGTTAAAAGAAATATATTCTCGTTATTATTTAATAAATGTTAATAAGAATAGCACTATGATAAAGGATACTTTATTCATAGTGCTATTTTTTTAGATAATTCAATTAAAATAAGACTCTCTTTTTATTTGTAATTCGCTTATTTGAAAGCTGTGACTTATTTTTTATAATATATTAAAAATTCTATTTTCGTTCATAAGAAATTTACATTAAATTCATATTGATATTGTATTATTAAAACATAGAAAGACTAGCTTAATAATTTACTTAAATACCCGTATAATGATAGATTCCCTCACACTCTTTTATCTATCATTATGAACCTTAAAGCCCTGTATCCTCGTAGCAGGGCTTTATTTTTTTACATACAAGGAAATTATATTGAGTTTGCAATTGTGAAAAACTTCTAGGTTAAAGCATTATCAATGTGTTCGAGAAGTTGTAAAAAAATAAATTTTGAGCAACGGGCAAAGCCGTTGGCGACATGAAGTGGAGCGCCCACACAGTGGTTTAAGCGAAGCGAATTTTTTATATTAGTCTATATTTTGGCTTTGTTCCATTAAAAAATTTATATCTTACTAAGTCATCCATATATATGGCAAATAAAGATAAGAAGAACCAAGCTATAGAGCTTCTTAAAGATATTTGTCCTAGAAAATTATATTTCATATATGAATAATCCCACACATTTAGCAATAAAACTTTATTTATAATAATCCCAGAAATTAGTTCTATAGCATCTATTATAAATACTGATAGAATCATCTGTAACAATAAAGGAATATCCCTTTTAGAAAATTCATTTATAGAGCCAATAAAAATAAAACATAATCCACCAACTATAATCATAGAAAAGTGAGAAAAGCCTCTATATAAAATTTCAATAAAGTAATAGGTTATTCCACCTATTAAAAAAAGTATAAAATATTCTATGAAAGTACTATGTTTTTTCAATTTATCACCATCTTATATAATTTATTCAACTAAATATATTTTTTGTATAAAATTTATTTACATACGTGGGAAAAAAAGTAATAAAATGTGTTTACAGATATTAATAGCTGGGTAAATATGTACTATCAAACACAACCAGGAGGAATTGAAAATGTCAGATAGAATAATATGTGATTGCATGGGAACTTCTTTTGAAGATATAAAAAAAGCTGTAGAAGCTGGAGCTAAAACTGTAGATGATATAAAAGAAGCTACAGAAGCTGGAACAATATGCTGCGGATGCGATTGTGAAATAGAAGAAGCTTTAAACGAGATACTATAATTATTAAATATTTTACATAAAATAAAACGGAATTTTTCCGTTTTATTTTTTTTGAAAAAATTTAAATTCTTTATTGACATTAACGTTGCGTAAAACTTTATACTTTAGTTAAACATATGAATTAGCAATTATAATTGGAAGGTGATAAGGATGGAATATTCTATTAATGAATTAAGTAAGTTAGCTAAGATTAGTAAGAGAACTTTAAGATATTATGATGAAATAAATTTATTAAAACCAAAAAGAATAAACTCTTCTGGATATAGGATTTATGGAGATTATGAAATAGATCAATTACAACAAATTCTTTTTTATAAAGAAATGGGATTTAAGTTAGATGAAATAAGAGAAATAATAACATCGCCATCGTTTGATATTTTAAATGCTTTAACTAATCATAAAAAAGAGCTTATAGAAAAGAGAAATCAAATAAATTTGCTAATTGAAAATGTTGAAAAAACTATTAGTTATAAAAAAGGAGAAATTTATATGTCAAACAAAGAAAAATTTGAAGGATTTAAGAAAGAATTAATAGATAAAAATGAAGAAAAATACGGAAACGAAATTCGTGAAAAGTATGGTAATAAGCAAGTAGATGATGCAAATAAAAAAATGCTTGGATTAGGTGAAGAAGAATATAAAGAATTTGAAAAATTATCACAAGAAATAATATCTAAATTAGAAGAAGCTATGGAAGAAGGGAACCCTCGTGGACAAAAAGCTCAAGAAGCATGTGAACTTCATAAAAAATGGCTAGGATATACTTGGAATTTTTATACAAAAGAGGCTCATATGGGATTAGGTGAGATGTATGCAGCAGATGAAAGATTTAAAAAATATTATGATGATAATAAAGAGGGCATGGCAGAATTTTTTAGGGATGCTTTAAAAATATATACAAGATAATTTTAAAGACAAGGATAATATACTGGAAATTTAAGGATATTATTCTGTTTTTTTTATTATTGAAAAATTATACTTGCAAAAATAGATGGATATAAACTAGTAAATTGCTTATTCTTAAAAAAATAAAGTATTACTCTTAATATACTAATAAAATAATATACATAAAAATATTTAATGATATGTTTTAAAGTTGTTTGATATTTTGAAAATATTATTGTATAATAAAAAACGAAGGAAAAAGTAATTTAGGAAAATGTTTTTATACGGTGGGAAAATGATATTTTTATAAATGAAAACATTTTTATTAGATATATATGAAAAAGAGAGGGAATGATTGATATGTTAAAAGTTACTTTAAATGATGTTAAAAAAGCTCAAGAAACGATAAAAGGTATAGTTAAAGAAACGCCTGTTTTAGAAAGTAAAACATTAAGTGAAATGACAGGGGCAAATGTTTTCTATAAATGTGAAAACTTACAAAAAACAGGTTCATTTAAAGTTAGAGGGGCTGTTAATACAATAGCAAACTTGACTGAGGAAGAAAAGGCAAAAGGTGTAATAGCTTCAAGTGCTGGTAATCATGCTCAAGGTGTTGCATTAGGTGCTCAAATGACAGGTATAAAATCTACAATAGTAATGCCAGCAACAGCACCACTTGCAAAGGTTTCTGCAACTAGGGGATATGGAGCAGAAGTTGTATTAAACGGAGAAGTTTATGATGATGCTTATGCAAAAGCAGTAGAAATACAAAAAGAAACTGGTGCTACTTTTATACATCCATTCAATAATGAGTATGTAATGGCAGGACAAGGGACAATATCATTAGAAATATTTGAACAATTAAATAATAATGTGGATACTATACTTTGCCCAATTGGTGGAGGGGGAATAATAGCTGGTGTAGCTGTTGCGGCTAAAGCTCTAAATCCTAATGTTAAGGTTATAGGTGTTCAGACTTCAAATATACCATCAATGAAAGAATCTATTAATAATGGAGAAGTTACAACTGCGTTTAAAGCTGCTACAATAGCAGATGGTATAGCTGTAAAAACTCCTGGAGATGCTACCTTTGAAATAATAAAAGAATTAGTTGATGATGTAATCACTGTTACAGAAGAAGAAATAGCAGAAGGTATGTTATTCTTATTAGAACATCAAAAAATAGTTTCTGAAGGTGCTGGTGCAGTTTCAACAGCAGCTTTATTATCTCGAAAATATCAACCAACAGAAGGAGAAAAAGTTGTTTGTATAGTTTCTGGAGGTAATGTTGATGTTAATACATTATATAGAGTAATCGGTGTTGGTTTAGCTAAACAAGGAAGAAGATATTCATTCACTACAACAATGACTGATAAACCAGGTGGATTCTTAGAATTAATAAGCATAATAAGCAATAATAATGCGAATATATTAAATGCTAATCAAACAAGATTATCTTCTGGTGGAGCTGTAGGAAAACAAGCTGCAGAATTTATACTTGAAACATTTGATCATGACCATATAGCAAAAATTAGAAAAGATATAGAAGAAGCTGGATTTAAAATTGTAGAATTATAATATATAAAAAGTATATAGGGAATTAATATAAATAAAAAGAACTGTTATTAAATATTTAATAACAGTTCTTTATTTAATTTAGAATATATGATGTTATTAATTATTCTGCTTTTTTTATTATATTCCAAATTTCATAGGCAGAATCTATTAAGTATTTTCCTTTGTAATAATCTAACTTTATATCATCGAAGCTTGAGGCATTTTTTACGATTTGTGGTCTTTCTTGGAAATTACCAAGAATATTAAAATCTTTATCTAAAACCACAATTAAAGGGAACTTAGCATCTGTAATGTCCAAAATTGGTTGGATATATTTTTTACCTCTAGCCATAGTTATAACTGACATATCAAAGTTTGGATTAAAATCTATAAATTTTTTTAATACTGTTCCATTTAATTGATAATCAGAACACCAAATCTCACCTGCAACTAAAAACTTAATTTCTTTATCAAAGTTTATTATATTACTAGTTAACTCTTCATCAAAATTAATTCTAGATAAGTTTTTTGGTATTCTAGCTCTTTCACTTTTTGTTCCTTGTCCAACGGAAGCCTCAAAAGAACATCCTACTTCATATAATTCTTCTAATGTCATTTGATTCATAAATATTCCTCCTAGACTACTTGCTGACATTTCCTGTAATATTTAAAATGTCCCATGTAGTAGCAAATGGAGGTGCGTAGCATAAATCTAACATACCTAATTGATCTGTTGTCATTTTTGCTGTGATTGCTGTAGCAAGTACATTAGCTCTTTGAACAGCATCTTTATATCCCACAACTTGACCACCAAGGATAACCTTAGTATCAGCATCATAAATTAATTTTATTGATATTTTTTCTCTTCCAGGATAGTAGTGAGTTTGATTAAATCCACTTACAAACTTAGCCTTATAATTAAGATTTAGAGATTTAGCTTTTTCTTCTGTAATACCAGTAGCAGCAGCTTCCATATCTAAAACCTTAATACAACTTGAAGCTAAAGAACCTGGGAAAGATGAGTTGATTCCACCTAAATTTTCTCCAACGATTCTACCTAATTTATTAGCACCAGTAGCTAAAGGAACATACATATCTTCATTAGTAAGTATATTTTTTATAGTTGCACAGTCACCAGCTGAATATACATCTTCAACAGACGTTCTACCATATTCATCAACTATTATGGCACCATTAGGTAACATTTTTATATCTGTATTTTTTAAGAATGAAGTGTTTGGCCTAACACCAATTGCAACAACTACTAAGTCAGTATCTATTTCACCTTTATCAGTTACTATTTTTTCAATTTTATTTTCGCCGATATATTCTTGGACATTTTCACCAAGATGTAGATTAATATTATTATTTCTTAGTTCATCTTCTAATAACGCAGTAATTTCTCCATCAAAGACTTTACTTAAAATTCTATTGTTTCTATCTATAAGATGAATATTTTTATTTAATTTTTTAGCTGCTTCTATAGTTTCTATTCCTATAAATCCAGCACCAATAATAACTATATTTTTATTTTCTTCTTTGTTTATTAACTCTTTTAATTTGATACCATCACTCATATCTTTTAAAGTAGTGACATTTTCAAATTTTTTATCAAAAGAAGGCATTATACTACTAGCACCAGTAGCAATCATTAATTTATCGTAATTGTCTTCAAAAACATTTCCATTTTGAATATCTTTGATTTTTAATTTTTTGTTATTAGTATCAACATCAATAACTTCCATAAGAGTTTTTAAATCTATACCAGATTCTATAAATTTTGATTTTTCCCTTGCTATCATCATATTTGAATCATTGAAAAATCCTCCTACATAATAAGGAAGCCCACATGCTCCAAAAGATACTATATCTGTTTTTTCATATACTACAACTTCGTAGTCAGGTTTCATTCTTTTTAATTTTGCAGCAGCAGACATACCAGCAGCTACAGCACCTATTATAACAACTCTCATTTTATTCTCCTTTAAATGCTTATACTTTTTATCATTATGATAATACCCTAAAATAGGGTAGAATAATCTTTATTATAAAACATGTTTAGAAATAATAAAACCAGTTAAATTAATTTAACTGGTTTTATTATTTAAAATTATTTATAACTATTTATAGTGCTCACAAGATGTTCTAATTTAAATTTTGGATAAATAAGACGACGATTGTATATTAGAACATTTTTGTTATATTCATTATATTGTTCAGTATCTTCTTCAAAATATTTATTTATACCAATTTTAAACATGTCTTCTTCATCATTAAAATTCATATACTCTAAATATGATTTTATTAAATCAGGATTTGAATCACATAATTCAATAAATTTTTTTTGAACTATTTTTAAATCATTTAATAAATGTTCAGTTGAGTTATTTATCTCTTCATTTAAATACTCAACATTTCTTGAAGAGTTAGTTAAATCATTCATAACCTTATATTGAGCATCTCTTATTTTTCTAGTATATACTTCAGATAAAAAGAAAAGAGATCCTAATTTTTTTTCTTCTTCATAGTAACCAGATAGTAAAAGTCTTATTGAAGATAATTCTGATTTTTTTTTTACTACTAATTGAGTCCCTTGGTTAAAAACAATTTTCAAAGGAAATTTTAAATCATCTATATTAGCTTCTTTTTTTAGAATACGATCCTCTACAATAAATAACTTACTATTTTGGAAGATAACGAAGCTAGAATTGTAATTATAATATAGTGTCTTCGTAGGAACTTCATCACCAAAATTAAAGCTTTTAATATGGCTATTAGACTTTATAACATCACCTTTATCATTTAAAACAGGATAATAAAAACAATCAAATTTCATAATATACAACCCACCCTTATATAAATATATATCTATCTAACATCATTATATCATTATAAAGTTGAATATGTGAAAAAATTACCAATTTATGTAATTCAAATATTATATATCACTTAAGGAATGATTATATTTTAAATATGAATAGTTTTTATAAATCAGAATCAGTAGAGGTTACTTTATAATACTAATTTTATATTACGCTAAAAAAGCACGAAATATGACACAAATATCAACTTGCAACAATATAATAAATAGACATTATAGAATGTTAAATATAGTAAAAATGGAGGTATTTTATGGCTAGTTATAGAGGAATAGATGTAAGTAATTGGTCTGGAAGAATAAATTGGAGAGATGTAGCTGATAGTGGTGTTGAAGTTGTAATAATACAGGCTTCAGAAGGAACATTTTACAGGGATCCATATTTGCAAGAATTTTATGATGGTGCAACAGAAAATGGATTAAAGGTAGGATTTTATCATTTTTTTAATCCTAATTCTTCGGGAACGCCAGCTCAGCAAGCTAGATATTTTGTAGATACTATAAGAGGTCTTCATTCAGATTGTAAACTAGTTTTAGACTTGGAGCAAACAGGTGGACTGAGTAATTATGAATTGACTAAACGAGCAGTTGAATTTTTAGAAGAAGTAAAATTATATAGTGGTCTTGATACAGCTATTTATACTTATGCATATTTTGCAGAACATAATTTGTATAATGGCTTAGGTATTTCTGATTATCCACTATGGATAGCTCAACTTAGAGAAGGAGGGCCATTACCAAACCAAATTTGGGGTAGCCGTCATGCAGGTTGGCAATATTCAGATACAGGAAGAGTATCAGGTATTAGTGCTAATGTTGACTTAGATATATTCTATGATGAAATGTTTTTAAATGATAGAGGTAATATACCAGGAGAAAGAAGACAAGAGTCAGACAATAATAAAGTTATATACTATACAGTACAATCTGGAGATACATTGAGTTCAATAGCTACAAGATATGGAGTTACAGTTGAAAGTTTAGCAAGCATCAATGGATTATCAAATCCAAACTTAATATATCCTGGTGAAGTTCTTAAGATATATCCTGAAAATAATAGGAATATAGTAAATAGAGGTAAGGTGGAGTTTTCAAGCACTTATATTGTTAGATTAGGAGATACATTATCACTTATAGCAAAAAGATTTAATACAACAGTAAATGATTTAGTTGAATTAAATGATATTGCTAATCCAAATTTAATATATCCTGGTGAGATTCTGAAAGTTCCTACAGTAGGAAATGAGGATTCAAAATCCTCATCAGCAAGACAATATATAAAAACTTATATTGTACAAAGAGGAGATACGTTATCAGGCATAGCAAGAAAGTTTAATATCTCAGTAGATAGATTAGCTGAAATTAATAATATACAAGATGTTAACTTAATATACCCAGGTCAAGTTCTAAAGATAGAAACTTCAAGAATATATAAAGATGATAATAAAAGGTTCAAAGGGCTTTATGTAGTTCAAAACGGAGATACATTGACATCTGTGGGCAATAAATTTGATAAAAAATTAGACGAATTGGTGAAGGATAATGATGTTATAAGTTCTGATTTAATTCATAATAATCAAGTTCTGAAAATATAGTAAGTATTAGTGTAAGATACTTTTAATACTTTATTAAGTAGGGTTATCTCTTTAGATAACCCATTTTTTACATACAAGGAATTTATGTTGAGATTGTAACTGGGGAAAATCCATAGGTTAAAGTATTATCAATGAGTTTGAGCAGTTGTAAAAAAGTAAATATAAAATATTAAATTAACAACATATAATACTTATTTTAAAGAAAAAATATTAAAGATTAAAAACTTGACTTAATACAAAAAGTTAACTAAAATAATAGTTGCAAGATGAAACTATTGCCTTGGTAAATTAAATTATTTGGTTGAAAGGGATGAAATAATGAGTGATTTACAGGAAAAATCAAAAGAGTTTTTAAACTCAATAGCGAAAATTAAAAAATTGGCTCATAAAAGTAAAAAATCTCAAGAATTCCATATAGGAATGATAATGACCATTAAAACTATAATGGATAATTGCCAACAAAATTCAAACGATGAAAACTATTGTGGGATGAAAACTTCTGATTTAACAAAAATATTATGCATAACTAAACCAGCAACATCTAAAATGCTAAATACTCTAGAAGAAAATGGATACATTGAAAGGTGTTCAAATAAAAATGATAGAAGAGTTGTATATGTAAGAGTTACTGATGAAGGAAAAGCGTGTTTAGAAGAAGAAATTAAAAAATTCAATAACTTTATATGTAAAGTTATTGAAAAGATGGGGGAAGATGATGCAGATAATTTAATTCGCTTACTTGGAAGATTAAATGATGTAATAGAAGAAATGCAGTCTTAAGAGTAAAATCATTATATATGGGAAGGGAGAAAAGATGTTCAAAATATTTAAATATTTAAAAAACTCAAGTTTTATAATTATTTTAATTATATTACTTTTAGCAGGGCAAGCAAGTTGTGAACTTTCTTTACCTACTTATACATCTAATATTATAAATATAGGTATACAACAAGGTGGTATTGAAAATGCAGCTCCAAATGTTATAAGAGCTGAGCAAATGGAAAAATTATTTATTTTTATGAATGATAAAAATAAAGACACTGTATTAAATAATTATAAATTATTAAGCAAAAAATCTTTAAGTAGTGAGGAATATAATAAATATAAAGAAGATTATCCAGCTATTGAGAAGGAAGATTTATATTTATTGAATACAAAAGATAAAGAAACTATTGAAAAATTAGATAATATACTTGGGAAGCCAGAATTAATAGTATATGGCTTAGAAAGCGACAATGAATCAAGTGAAATGATTAAAAATCAAATGGTAAAAAATATGTCGCAACAAAATATGACAGCTAATACAAATAATTCAGAGAATATATTACCAAGTGGTATGCAGAATACTTCAATGAATAAGGATCTTGAAAATAAAGATATATTGACTATATTAGCATCTATGCCTAAAGAACAAAAAGATACTATGATAAAAGAAATAGATAATCAATTTGTAAATTTACCTGAAATGATGATAAGTCAAGGTGCAATTTCATTTGTAAAAAGTGAATACAATGAAATAGGTATAGATACAGATTTATTACAAACTAAATATATAATAAATACAGGCGCTA
>NZ_JAGHFM010000161.1 GCF_017888745.1 Terrisporobacter sp.
GAATAAAATAGTTTAATTAAGTTATTTATCATTATTTACACTTCCTTTAAAACCTCTTTTATTTTGATTCTTACTAATATTTATTATTTTTATACATAATTTACTCAAAATTTGCTTCACTCATAGTGCAAATAGCTTCGCACGTTTCTAAAGTAACAAAGTTTAAAATTGTAACGGTATATAAGATACAATTTAATTACAATTAAAAAGCTCCTTAAAAGGAGCCTTATATATTTCAGATATAACCATATTTTTATTTAAGGACGAAAGTATCACATGATGCATCTTGAGCATTTATTTTTACATTATCAGCCTTACATAGTAAGTTTTCATTATACTTACAATTAGCTGCTTCACATTTTATATCTTGTGTTTGAGTGTAACCATTATCAACAGTATTTGTAAATCCACTATTTGCTCTATTTACATAAGATGCACAAACAGTTTCACTAGTAGAAGTAGCTTGACGTCCGCCTACTTTTATTCCTCCTGCCTTACATTCACGACTTTCATTATATACACAATCGTCTGCATTACATTTTAAATTTCCATTTTGCATATTATCTACCTCCTAAAGTTTTTCATTTTTATTATGCTCAAATTTCAAAATTAAATTAATAAAAATATAGCTATATATTTTATTAATTTAATTTTTCTGACAATAAGTATTTAAAAAAGTTTTCTTGTCAATAATAAAGTTAGAACTTATTTTAAAAATAGGAGTGGTCCCTTATGGAGATAAAAGAACTAGACTTAGAAACAAGAAACAAAATATATAGTCACACTAAAAGCATTTTGAGAAAGTACCAAAAGGGAATTATAACTGGCAAACTAACAGCTGATAAGTTTGCACAAAATATACTTTGCGATGAACATATTAATAATATTTTAAGTAAAGACTTAATCCAGGAAGAAGATTTCCAAAATTCTTATATCAAATACATAAATACATTAATTAATATTCAAAATGAAAATCTAGCAATTTCTCGCAAAAGAAAAAAAGAAAAGAATAGTATTAACCCACCAAGTATCTCTCAAAAAATTAAGCTTAAAAATCTTTTACAACATAAAAACTATGAATTAGTAATTCCTATGCAATACTTAAATAGTAGCGATATGGATTCTATAATTAAATATATTGAAACTGGAGATATTGACTTAGGTGATGAAAGAATTTACAACTACATACAAAAAACTAATTTTAACTAAAAAGAACTACTAAATACATATTTAGTAGTTCTTTTCAATTATACTTTTTATAATTTATCCCATAGCTTTTTCTAATTTTGATAGGTGTTGAATTGGGTAGTATCTTAACAACTCTCTAAATTGATCTACTGATAAACCTTGTGTTGTTGTGTATATTCTAATTTTTTCATCCACATCTGCATTAATAAAATCTTGTTTTATTTTATCAAAATCTATAGCCATACTAACACTCCTTATGTATTAATTTTTACATCTAGTGTTATTTTAACCAAGACTTATTATTTTATTTACCTTAATTTTATATGAATCCTAAATGTTCAATCAAGATTTTTATTCCCATCAATATTAAAATTAAACCACCTGCGAATTCTGCCTTAGACTTGTATTTAACCCCAAAAATATTACCAACTTTTACACCTATCATAGATAGTATAAAAGTAACTATTCCTATAAATGAAACTGCTGGTATTATATCAACTTGTAAAAATGCAAATGTAACTCCAACTGCTAATGCATCAATACTTGTTGCAATAGAAAGCATTATCATACTTTTGAATCCAAGTTCATTTTCTTCTCCAGCTGCAACTTCTGCTAAATCTACTACACCTTTTTCATCATCCTTTTCCCTAGACTCTCTTATCATATTTATTCCTATAAATGATAATAAAATAAATGCTATCCAGTGATCTATACTTACTATATAATCCTTAAACTGTACACCTAGTATAAATCCAATAAGAGGCATACCTCCTTGAAATCCGCCAAAGTATAAACCTACTTTTGTACATTCTTTTAATGATACCTTTCTTAATGAAAGTCCTTTACATATTGCTACTGCAAAAGCATCCATAGATAATCCTACTGCTATTACAAATAACTCTATTAAACTCATATTATCTCCATCCTTTCAAATTATAAAACTTTTAAACAGATTACTTTTTCTTATTGTTCCCAGAATAGATTAAAAATTATTTATCTCATATAATAAAAAATCCCATTCCACTCAAGCCAATAGGTTGAAAGTTATAATTTCAAACCCATACAAAAAAGACCCACCTATAGCCTAAGCTATAGATAAGTCTCATCATTCAAAACAAAGCCAGATAGCAAAACTATCAGTATGTTGACTATGTTACACTAAAATAATAGTGCCAACTACTCCCTTATCAAAGTATTTTTATTATATTATATTAGTCTCTTACAGTCAATATACCCATTATAATCTATCTTAAACATTTTTATATTTTTTATGTAAATATTATAATTTCAATTGACTATATAAAAGAGGTAAATTTAAAGAATTTTACTCTTTAAACTTACCTCCTTTTTGTTACTTATATGCTATATTGTTTGCCTTATAAACTATTGTTGACCTTTACCTGCCATTTGTTGCTCAGCCATTTCAACTAATTTTTTAGTCATGTATCCACCTACATAACCATTTTCTCTAGCTGTAAGGTTTCCTTTGTCAACTTGTTGATAATTAGACATACCAAGTTCATTTGCTATTTCTAATTTCATTTGATTTAATGCAGCTTTAGCTTCTGGAACTGCTGTTCTGTTATTATTATTGTTATTTGCCATGTTAAATTACCTCTTTTCTTTTTAATATTTGTTTCTAATACTATTATGTTACAAATGAGATTTAACATGTATGCAATTTTTGACAAAATTTTTAACAATTGGTTCCAGCTAAATATGCTGTAGAATAAGCTATTTGTAGATTAAATCCTCCTGTATATGCATCAACATCAATTACTTCTCCTGCAAAGAAAAGATTTTTTATTAATTTTGATTCCATAGTACTTGCATTTATTTCACTTACTTTAATACCACCCGAAGTTACTATCGCTTCTTCTATTGGTCTATATCTTTTTACTGTGAAAGTAATATTTTTTAATAAATGAACTAAATGAAGTCTTTGCTTTTTAGAAATTTGATTTACTTTTAAATGCTTTGGTATTTCACTTAACTCAACAATTATTGGTATAAGTTTCTTTGGTAATAAATCACTTAGTGAATTTTCAAAGTCTTTATTTATATATTTTTCAAAATCTCTTATTATTCTTTTGTCTAACTTTTCCTCATCTAAAGCCGGTTTTAAATCTAAAATAATTTTATAATTTTCTTTTGATGTATCTTTCATTCTACAACTTGCAGACTTTATTATAGGACCATCAAGACCATTTTTAGTAAATTCCAATTCACCAAAATCATCATATACTTTTTTGTTTTTACTATTAAGCACTGTAATAGCTACATTTCTAAGAGATAATTTCTCTAAATTTTTCACGAAGCTTTCTTGAACCTCTATCCCTATTAAAGAAGGTTTAGGGCTAATTATTGTATGCCCCAAAGATGAGGCAAATTTATATCCATCGCCTGTTGAGCCTGTTAGTGGATAGCTCATTCCTCCTGTTGCAACTATTACACTATCACATTTTATTTCTTGGTTATTATTATAAATAACTTTTTCAATCTTTGAGTCTTTAGCTACAACTTTATTAACTCTTGCATTTAAAATAACTTTAACCTTTTTGCTATTAACTAACTTTTCAAAAGCTTTTACAACATCTAAAGCCTTATCACTTTTAGGAAATACTCTTTTTCCTCTTTCTGTTTTTATTTCAAGACCTAAAGAATTGAACATATTCATAGCATCATAATTTGTAAATGTATAAAAAGCACTATATAAAAATTTTCCATTAGTAGGAACATTTTCTATAAGCTCTTCAACATCACAATCATTTGTTATATTACATCTACCTTTTCCTGTAATTAAAAGTTTTCTTCCTAATCTATGTTGTTTTTCTAAAAGAATTACTTCAGCTCCATTATCTGCTGCTGTAGCTGCAGCCATCATACCAGCTGGTCCTCCTCCTATTACTACTACCTTTTTCAAATAATCATCCTTTCACTCTAAATAGGAAAAATTATGCTAATTTAAATAATTTAAATAAAGCAGGTGCACCTGCAATTCCCCAAAATACTACTATTGTGTATTTAATATATTTAAAAATATTTATAATATCTTCTGATTTATTTATTACTAAAATATCACCTATATAATTAAATACGAAATAAACTAATAATAACGATATTATTCCTATTATAAATCTTCCTACTTTTTTTCCTAAGCTATTATATCTAGAAATGTTTTTAGCAAAAATATTTTTTCTTTTAGGCTCACCACCTGTACTAAAATGTATATAAGTATCTTCAACCATATAACCTAAAGTAAATCCAGTGTAAAGACCAAACATTTTATATAAGTCATCTCCACCTACAAAATATGTAAATAATCCAAATATAACTAATAATAAAACTAGTATATAATAATTTTTAGTATCATCTATATAGTCAAATAATTTTACAAATAGTATACTAAACACTATACCAAATATCCATCCAGCAATTACATCTGTCGGCCAGTGAACTCCAAGATATAACCTTGATACTCCCGCACCTAGAACCATGATTATTCCTATAATATAAGTCCATGTTTTTTTGAATAATAACATAATACTAGTCCAAAATGTCGTACTTGTTTGTGTATGACCACTTGGAAAAGAATATCCAGTTGCAGTTTCAATTCTAAGAGATTCTAAGCCTTCCATTCCAATAGGTCTTGGCATTTTGATATAATTTTTTATCCCAGAATTTATATTTAAACTTCCGCAAAGAGCAAATAAAGTTCTTTGTCCAGCTCTTTTATTCACACACCAATATAGTATAGCTGTTAAAACAGTTATTACAGGCACTTCTGTACATATAGTGAAAAATGTAAATATACCTGTTAAAATATCATTTCTCATGTTTTGAAGTGTCATTAATATCTCTAATTGATACTCCATAACTTACCACCTTCCAATAAAATATTTTTCCTATATTATTTTACATAATTTCTAACAATAAATATATACTTTTTTGACGATAAACATATATTCTTGTATTATTTTTAATTTGAAAAAGGAGTATAAGTTTTTCTTATACTCCTTTGTATTATTAACCTTATATATCCTCTACAATACCTATGTAAGGAAGATTTCTATATTTTTCAGCATAATCAATGCCGTATCCAACTATAAATTTATCTTCTATAACAAATCCAACATAGTCAACTGTTATATTCGAAGTCCTTCTTTGTGGCTTATCCAATAAAGTACAAAGTTTTAATGATTTAGGTCTTCTAGTTTTAAGCGTTTCAACTAAACTACTTAAAGTTAATCCCGAATCTATTATATCTTCTACGATTAATACGTTTTTATTTTCTATATCTACATCTAGATCTTTTATTATCTTAACAGTTCCTGATGAAGATGTTGATGTACCATAACTAGATACACTCATAAAATCCATATTAACATCTAAATTTATTTCTCTTATTAAATCAGCACAGAATACACTAGCACCTTTTAATATTCCAACTACTAATAATTCTTGACCTTCATAATCTTTTTCAATTTGTTTTGCAAGTTCAACAACTTTTGATTTTATCTCTTCCGCAGAATACATTACTCCATTTAATTTATACATATTCTCCTCCTAGTAATCATGAATCATATTTATTATAACATATATTTTTTCATATTCAAGCTTTTTTGTTCGTTATTTTCTTTTTTTATAAAAATTTGTTTTCCCATTACTGTTTATAATTATTGTACCAATACAATATTATTTTTATTCTATTGATAACTACATATATTAAACTTATACTATACTATATTAAGATAAAATTTATTTTATCAATGTTATTCTAAATTTGGAGGTTTAATTATGAGTGTAAATCATGGTGCTAATTTATATGACTTATCAGGCAAATATGGTTTTTCAAAAGATGAATTTTTAGATTTTAGCTCTAATATTAATCCATTTGGTACATCTAGCTTAGCTAAAGAGTATATCATTAAAAATATTGATATGGTTTCAGTTTATCCTGATGTTGAATATAAAGATTTAAAAAAATCTATATCTTCTTATTGTAAATGCTATGAGAAAAATATGGTTTTAGGAAGCGGAGCAACAGAACTTATTTCTTCTTTTATAAGTACCATAAAGCCTAAAAAGGCAGTTTTACTATCTCCTGCCTATTCTGAATATGAAAAAGAGCTTAAAAAAAATAACTGTGAAATAATAAAATATTTTTCTAAAGAAGACAATCACTTTAGAATAGATCCTGTAGAATTAATTGATTTTATAAATGAAAATAAATCTGATTTAATAATAATTTGTAATCCAAATAATCCAACAGGATTTACTTTTTCAAAATATGAAATTGAAGTTATTTTAAATAATACTAATGCTTTTGTAATGGTAGATGAAACTTATATTGAATTCACAAATACAGATATATATTCTTCAACACCTTTAGTAGACAAGTATGATAATTTATTTGTTATAAGAGGAACTTCAAAATTTTTTTCTACTCCAGGAATAAGATTAGGGTATGGTTTAATTGGAAAAGAAGAAGTTAGAAATAAAATAAACGAAAATTTAGATTTGTGGAATATAAATATAATTGCCTCTGCCATGGGAGAAATAATGTTTACAGACAAAGAATATATTTGTCGTTGTATAGATATAATTTTAAAAGAAAGAGATTATCTACTTGAATCACTAAGTAAATTTAATGATTTCCAAGTATTTGAAAGTAAAGGAAACTTTATTCTTTGCAAGATAAACTCAAAAAAAATTACAGCCTCTAACCTACGTGAGTTGTTAATACCAAAAAAAATTATTATAAGAGATTGTAAATCTTTTGAGGGATTAGATGAGTATTATTTTAGAGTTTGTGTATTAAAGCCTGAAAATAATAAATATTTAATTGATTGCTTAAAAGAAATTTTTGTTTAAAATAATAGATTATTTAAATTTAAATTAATAATTTTAAGGATTATATAACAAAAAGAAGTTGTTTTAAAATTTACTCTTGATAAATAAATTAAAACAACTTCTTTTTTTAACATTTATATTAATTTTCACTTTATTAGCCTTTTAAATAATCTATAATTGCACCTTTAGCTGCTTCATCTGCTAAATCATTATAAATACTTTCATTACTATGAGCTTTTACTTTTATAAAGCAAATATTTAGCTCCTTGCTCACTTCTTCCATATACTTAACATATTCTTGAGTATACTCATTTTTAGCTTGCCATTCTCCACTAGCCCAAAGTGCTATATTTTTTAAATCATGATATATGGCAATATTTTTTTTGCCTAATTCTTTAGCCTTGTTAATAGCCACCTTTACAGATTCTAATTCTCCAACTATATTCCACTGATCCCATTTATCGTATCCTGCATTAAAATAAGTGTTATAAGTATTGTCATTAGTATTAAGAACTATTACCCCAGAACCAAATATTTGATTACCTCTATCATAACTACCATCTACGAAAGCAATAAATTCATATTCATCTTTTATATCTTCTGGATTTATATAAGATTTAAAAGTTTTTACATTTGCATTGCTTCTAATAGGTTTAACATCATATCCTGCTTTTAAAGCCATAGTAGCTTTGGAGTTTTTGGAACTTATGTTATTTTTATCTTTAGTTTTTTTTATATCTTCATTAGGAACTTTTGTTTTATCATCATCAATAAATGCTAATGCTTCTTCTATTGTAGTAAAGCTTTTATATTTTGCTCCTTTATATCCAGTTACTTGTGCAGAACAATCTGCCCAAGTTAGGTATATTCCTGGTGTTTTTCCAACCTTAACCGCATAGTACTTCTTTTTCGACATATTAAATTTCCTTTCATTCGTGTATTATAAACTTATTTTATAATACCAAAATAAATCATTAATATCTAAAAGAATTATTTATTTTTTCAAAAATATAGTCAGAAGGGTGAATAAAATACTGTCTAGTTTTTTCTTCTGCTCTATCTATAGTATCATAACTGAATGTATTAAATACTTCTTTTAGTATATCATTAACTCTATCTAGTTCTTCAGTGTATATTTTGTCACTGAAAATTTTAGTCATATTCTTCATATGAAGAAAAATATTTTTAAGAACTTTCACACTCTCTTCTATATATTTTAATTCTATATCACCAGATAAAAAAGCTTCTTTTAATAAAAATATACAATATGCATTTTCTACACCTATATTATTTATAAAATCTTCTATTGTCAGTTCATATCTACTATACTTATCTTTCTTTCTATATTCCTCCAACATTTCTATTGAATACTCTATATCCTTATAATCTTGTGAAAGTTGTTTATATATATCGTAAGTACTTTTATTTGTACAAGAAAAATAAATTCTTTCAAGATCTTTTAATGAATATTTTTTTAACATATTCCAAGCCGCATAATATGCCATATTAGCCGACTTATCTATAGGAAATTTATTATTTCCACTACTAATAGAAGGTATTCCTATAGTTTTGTTGTCATTCTCTATTGCTAATTCAATAGAGTTTTTATAACAAGAATACAATAATTCAATCTCATCTTCATCACCATTATCATATTTAGGTGTTGACGTATGTATTATGCTTTTTACATTTAAATCATATCCTTTTGTAATAGTACATTGTCCTATATCACAACTTCCTATCTTAGATAGCTTTTTACATAGCTTTTCTCCTGCTTTTTTTTGAATTAATTTATCCAATCCATCTTTACCACTAAAGTGTTCATCTGTCGGATTAATAATTGCATCCACACTAAGATTTACTACTTCATCTTTAACTATCTTAATTCTATCTTCTAGATTATTTATATAAATACCCCCTTTCATATAAAAAATACTGTACATAAGAAAACGCACAGTGACCTCTCACCATACGTTAAGTTGAAATGCATTAGAATCTTTATATATTTTAGACTATTTACTTAGATTATAATCTTTTTTTGTTAATTTATCATTTATAAAATGAAAAAAGTTAGATTAGTCTAACTTTTTCAATATAATTTCACCATAATATCTTTACTATCCATACTCATCTTCTTTGCATAATCCAATAGAAAGTTCCATAAATGCTAGATTTTTTTGTGCATCTACTTTAAATAATCTACTAAAAAAATATAATACTAAATTCATATTATCCCCCCATAATGTTAGCTCCCTCTAACTTATTACTGTCTATGTAATATATATATGAAATCCTTTTATATTAGTTACTAAAAACTCCTATTCAATTGTATAAATTAGGATATTTACTGCTATTTAAATAATTAAATTAATAATATTATAGCATTTTTTACTATTTGATTATTTTTCTTTATATTTTATAATAATGTAAATACATGGTATAATCTTATAAATTCAATAAAGGAGTAATTTATCAAAATGGCAGATTTTAAATATGATATAGTTGAAGAAATTGGTGTAATATCAGAAAATTCTAAAGGATGGACAAAAGAATTAAATCTTATTAGTTGGAATGGTGCTAAGCCTAAATATGACTTAAGGGATTGGTCTCCAGGCCACGAAAAAATGGGCAAAGGTATTACTTTAACTGAAGAAGAAATACTATCTCTAAAAGAAATTATAAATAAATTATAAAACTTTATAGATCAATCTTACATAAATTAAAGCTATCTTAACAAGATTTCAAAATACAATCTTATTAAGATAGTTTTATATTTATAAGTTTATATTATTTTTTTAAAATACTCCATATTTAATCTATATTACATAATAAACAATTCCTATTAATTGCGTTGTACTTCCTAACAATACAAATACGTGGAATACACAGTGCATATAACTTTTATTTATACCTATACCATATAGAATTGCTCCAATAGTATATAAGATTCCTCCCACTAGTATAAATATAAAGCCATTCCATGTTAAGGCTTCAATAGCGATTGGAAGAATCAATACTATCGCCCATCCCATTACTAAGTTACATATCATAGAAAAAGTAGCATATTTTTTTAGATCAATTGCATTAAATATAATGGCAACTATGGCAATACCCCATTCTAAAATAAGTAATGCCCAACCAACTTTTGAATTAATATCTGTGATAGAGCATACTACGATAGGTGTATATGTTCCCGCAATTAATATATAAATTGCACAGTGATCTAAAACTTGAAATACTCTCTTTGCAATACCTTCTCTTAATCCATGATAAATACTAGACATACAATATAGTAAAATCATAGTTATTCCATATATAATTGAAGATATTATTCCAGCAATATTATGATGCCATGCTGATATTGCGACACATGCTATCAGTGCAACAACACCTATTGCTCCTCCCACTATGTGAGATATATAATTAAACCTCTCTTCACCTACAGTATAGTTTGGTAATTTTCTATCAACTAACTTGGTTCTCAAAATCTTCCTCCTAATCTTCACTTTATTTTTATTTGATTTTATCTATTTTAATTATAGTACTTTATTTTTATAATAATACTATTTTTGAAAACATTAATATTTTATATATTATATCAGAAAAACAAATTATTTTGAGTATCAAATATTTCTACTTTACAAATATAAATTAAGATGATACTATATTCTTCAATAGTTGTTATATATTAGGAGGAATTAAACATGATAAAAATAATTTGTGACAGTATGTCTGATTTACCTTTAAATATACTTGAAAAATATGATATTGATATAATACCATTAACAGTGATTTTTAACGGAACTGAATACTTAGATGGAGAAACTTTAACTAAAAATGAATTCTATAAAATGCTTAGGGAAACTAATATAATGCCAAAAACTTCTCAAGCTACATATGTTCAATTTAAATCAGTATTTGAAAAATATGATAATCCAGATACAGAAGTTATATATATATCAGGTTCATCGATTGCCTCTGGTACTTATCAAAGTGCTACATTAGCTAAATCTGATGAACATGATAATGTAACATTATTTGATACAAGAAACCTTGCAATAGGTAGTGCATTATTTGTAATAAAAGCTTGTGAAATGGCTGAAAAAGGTTACTCAGCGAAAGAAATAATTTCTACTTTAGAAAAATTTAGAGATGAAAATGAAGTTGAAGTTATTTTCTCAGTGGATACTTTAGAATATTTAAAAATGGGTGGTAGAATTTCATCTACTAAAGCTGCCTTAGGTAATTTATTATCTATCAAGCCTATATTAGAAGTAAAAGATGGTTTGGTAGCTCAAAAATCTCAAGTTAGAGGTAAAAAACAAATTTACTCTAGTTTAGCAAAATCTATTGTAAGTAAATTTGGAAAAGACTTAAAAGACAGAACTATAATTATAGGTTGTGGTGATAATAAAGAAGATTTAGAAATAGCAAGAGAAGCCCTAATGAAAGAAGCTGAAATAGGTGAATTTTACTATGTTAATATCGGTTGTGTAGTATGTTCTCACTCTGGACCAGGAATACTGGGTATATCTTGTATGTAGTTTAAAATCACAAAATAAATTTTTTAATAAATAACTAAAAAGTGCTGAAAAATACAGGTAAATGTATAATTACAAATTTTACTGGTAATGTAAAATAATTCGTGCTTATAAAATTTAAATACTCCTTTATGGCAATGATAAAAATATAAATTCAATGCCAGGAAGGGGTATTTTTAATGAGTAATTTAAGTAAATATTATTGCTATAGAGGATCGAATTACTCTAAAGCACAAATCAATTTACACTCTCAATCCACCTGTATTTTTAATTACATATTAAGATTCTTGCAAATTAAAATTTTATTTATTATCTTACTAATTCTAATTTATTATTTTGTGAATGCATTTCTTTTTTGGATTTTTTAGCCTCACTATAAGTTTTATATCCACCATTAATCTCCCTTGTCTATTTGCTGACTATGCCAAGTGAATCATTGTAGTTTTTTATTTCTAAAGTCTACTCCCTCTATAGCATATATATTTTCATCTAATATCTTCATTTTACTATATACAACAATAGCATCTTTTTCAAAATACCACTATATTTAAAGTTAAAACTGTTAATAATTTATAATTTATAGCATCTTTATCGTAAATCTAAATAAAAAAAGTAGTAAATCAAGCTAATGATTTACTACAAATCTATCTATAAAGCAGCTATTAAAATTGCTCCTTCCGAAGAATATGTTCCTATTACAGCACCCACTTCTTCTATAAGAATATTTTCAAAACTATGTTTTTCTAACATTAGTTCTTTAACCTTATTTGCTTTTTCTATGCAGTTTGCATGTGAAATTATTAATAATTTATTCTCATCTTCATTTATTGTATCGAAAACTTTATCAATTACTTTTTTAATAGAGCTTTTATCACCTCTTGCTTTATCTATAGGCTTAACTTCTCCATCTCCTATTTTTATTATAGCTTTAAAGTTTAGAGCATTTATTATTTTTCCTGCTAATGGGTTTATCCTTCCACCTTTGATAGCATTTTCTAGAGTTTCTAAGGCTCCATAAAATACAATATCTTTTTTTATACTTTCTAAGCGCTCTACAATTTCTTCAAAAGTTTTACCTTCTCTTATCATATCAGATCCTTTTATTGCTAATAATCCTTGAGCAACAGATCCCGATTCAGTATCTATTACAGCTATCTTTTTATTTGGATTATTTTCTTCATATATTGATTTTGCAAGTAACGCTGACGAATATGTCCCTGAAAGTTTTGATGCTATAGTTAACACTATTACATCCTCTTCACCTTCATAACTTTTTAAGAACATATCTGGTGATGGACAAGATGTCTTTGGAAGCTCCTTATACTCTTTCATTTTTCTATAAAATTCTTTCTTTTCAAGTTCACCATCCACATATATTTCTTCTCCAAATGAAATATTTAAAGGAACTATATCTATTTTGTATTTTTCTATTCTCTCTTTACTTAAGTCACAAGAACTGTCTGATATTATTTTTATTTTATTCATATTTATATCTCCTTTTTATTATCCACTTGTCGGTCGACCGACCGAAAACCTATACAATAATAGTATCTTCTAATCTTATTACTGTCAATCCAATCATTTAAATAAATCAAATATTTTTATATTCAAACTTATCGATAATAAAAACAAGACTAGAAAAACTCTAGTCTTGTTTTTTGCTAATTTATAATTATTGTAGTTGTATCTAGCACATTATCATATATCCACTGAGCATTTTCTACTGCCAATCTAATACATCCATGACTTAAGGCCATACCCAATCTGGCATCTGTTATTTCTGTACCTTCTGCATTGAATAATATTGAGTGATAATAATAACTACCTCTAATTCTAGTTGCATATTTTACCCTATATACATC
>NZ_JAGHFM010000003.1 GCF_017888745.1 Terrisporobacter sp.
AACAATGTATAAATATTTGAGCATATTTTTTTATATTTAATTTATTCATAATATTAATATAATGCAAACAAATAAGTAGGAGTATATCAGTTAGGATACCCCTACTTTTTTGTTCGGATTATATTAAATTTCTTAATTGAAGTTTACCTACAAATTAAAATTTACTTTTGTTTCCATTGTAATGCCTTTAATTCTAACTGCTTTACAAATTCTTCTTTTCCGTCACAGTACTTTTCTATATCATATGGATATTGAAATGCTAACTTTTCTTTTAACATACCATATTGTTGTGCTATTTCTTTGTGAACTCTCAAAAAATCTCGTACTGCAATATGCCTTTCAATGTTTATAATATCATCATTTTGAAACATATGTATTTGATGAGTTCGTTCATCTCCACCTTTACGCAGATATCTTCTTCCAATAATTCCAAACTCACCTAAATACTCATATCCGATTTGTTCAAATTTATCTGCTAACGCATCTACACTAGCTAAGTCTGTTACTACTGGCATAATATCAATAATTGGCTTTGCTTTTAGACCTTTTACCGCAGTACTACCAATATGAAATATTTCAACACAGTTTTCGCCTAAAATATCCCTTATCTTGATAGACTCACTATTATACATTTCTTCCCAAATATGATTGTATTCCTTCACTATGACATGTTGAGCCATAACTTCATCCCGCCTTTAAATTCCTATTTATGCATATGATATTAAAAGTACATCAATTTACATTATATAGCTATTATATAATTTATTAATATCACGAATCTTAAATACTTTTATAAATTCTTTTATTTCTCTTCTATCTTTATACTAAATGACAAGCTACAAAGTGTCCCTTTTGTGTCTCATTAAATATTGGAATGTTTTCTTTACATAGTTCCAATCTAAAAGGACATCTATTGTAAAATTTACATCCAGAAATATTTTCTTCTCTTTTTATATATACATCATCAAATTCTTCCACATCATATATATCATCTTCATAAATTGAAAAGTTAGATGATAATAATAACTTAGTATAAGGATGTTTAGGATTATTAATAATATGATTCCTTGTCCCCTTTTCTACTATTTTACCTTCGTACATAACGTATATTTTGTCACAAAATTTTTGCACTAAAGCTAAATCATGAGATATAAATAAGAAGCTTATATTTGTTTTTGCTTTTAAATCACTTAGGACATTTATAATTTGACCTTGAATAGATACATCTAGAGCACTTGTTGCCTCGTCACATACTAAAAGCTTTGGTTTTATTAATAGCGCTCTTGCTATGGCGGCCCTTTGGCACTCTCCTCCACTCACTTCTTTTGGATATCTATGATAATATTCTTCACTTAAACCTACTAGTTCAAGTAAATCTATTACTTCTTTCTTAACTTCTTTTTTGTCGTAACCAAGGTTAATTTTTATTTCTCCAATGGAGTTGCCAAGTTTTATCCTAGGGTTAAATGAATCCACTGGGTTTTGGAAAATCATTTGAACTTGTTTATGAAGTTCTTTATTTTTTGTAGACTTAAAATCTTCAATATTTAATCCATTTATAAAAATATTCCCCTCATTGCTTTTTTCAAGATTAGTTACAATTTTAGCTATTGTACTTTTTCCACACCCTGATTCTCCTACTAATCCCACACATTCACCTTTTTTAATTTCTAAATCAATATCATTTACAGCAGTAAATTCTTTTTTATCTTTTATATATATTTTTTTTAGATTTTTAACTTCTAAAACATTCATTATACTATAATCTCCTCCTCAGCTAATTCTTTGTATAAATGACAATTTACTATTGAGTTATCATAACTAACTGTTGAAGGTATTTCAGTATAACATTTCCCCATACTTTTATTACATCTATCTACAAAGGCACATCCTCTTTTAGCATCTCCAAAAACTGGTGCCTTACCTGGTATGCCATATAATTTCCCTTTTTTCATATTTGGTGTAGACTTAATTAACATTTGTGTATAAGGATGAAGAGGTCTATTTATAATATCTTTTTTACTTCCATATTCTACTACTCTTCCATTATACATAACAGCAACTTTATCTACCATATAAGATACAACTCCCATATTATGAGTAATCATAATTATACTTGTGTTAAAATCATCTCTAAGTCTCATCAAAGTCTTTACAACTTGAGCTTGGGCAGTAACATCAAGAGCGCTTGTAGGTTCGTCTGCCAAAATTATTGATGGCTTGTTTAGCATTGCAAGGGCAATTCCCACTCTTTGATTCATACCTCCAGATAATTCAAAAGGATAACTTTTTAATATTCTATCCACATCTTTTAAATGGATTTTTGGAAATATTTCATCAATAGATTTTCTTATATCTTCATCACTTATATCTTGATGGGCCTTTGCACTTTCCATAAATTGTTTTTCAATGGTTCTAATGGGACATAAAGATGCCCCACTATTTTGAAATACTATTGATATTTCTTTTCCTCTAATTTGACGTAATTCTTCTTTTGATAACTTTACTAAATCTTTATTTTCAAGAAATATATTTCCGTGTTCAATTTTTGCATTTGAAGGTAATAAACTTACTAAAGATTTCAATAAAGTACTTTTACCACTTCCAGATTCTCCTACTATTCCTAGTATTTCTCCTTTGTTGATACTTATATTTATATTTTCTAGTATTTTTGTATTTCCATAACTTACACATAAATCCTTAGTTTCAAGAATTGGTTTCATAAACATTCCTCTTTTTCTTCGTAAGGATTTTATAATTTATCTGAATTGTAGATAAATTATAAAATCCAACATATTGATGGAGCAACGTACCTGTTTCACAAGGTCGTTGGCGACATGAGCAAAGCGAATTTTTTATTCAATATCTAAATCCGTAGTTATTTCATAGTAATCTGATGGATGAGCTTCAAATCCTTTTATATTTTTCTTCATAACAAAAGACATTTTTAAGTGAGAAGCATAAGTATATGCACAGTCATTTAAAACTTCTTGTTGTATTTGTATTGCTAAGTCACTTCTTTTTTTCGTATCAAATTCATTTCTAAGTTCATTTGTTAATTCTTCCACTTTGTCACTATGATAATGTCCACTATTGTATGCTGAATCATCAAGTAAATGAGTTGTTATATAGTACTGAGGATCTCCAGTTGGTGCTGTAACCATAGCATTAGCATATATGTCATATTCACCTTTTTCTAAATAATCACTAGTATTTTGAGTAGAGTTAACTTCAACTTTTATACCAATTTCTTTTAGTGTAGATTGAGCCGATTCCGCAAGTAAAGGTAATTCCATACGAGAAGGATAAGTTAACCAACGAATAGTTAAGTTTTTACCATCTTTATCTACATATCCATCATTATTACTATCTTCATAGCCAGCTTCTTTTAATAATTTTTTAGCCCCTTCTAAATCAAAATCATCTCCTTTTACTGCATCATTGCCAAAAGAGAAGTTTGATGGAAATGCTCCTACTGCTGGTGTTCCGTTACCATTTAATAATGTTTTAGTAAAATCTTCTTTATTAATAGATTTTGCTATAGCTTGTCTTACTTTTATATTTTGTAAATCTTCGTTGTCATAGTTATATGCTATTTGATAGACTCTTGAAGTGTTTGTAGAACTTATTTTATATTTGTCATCGTCTTCAAATAAACTTAAACTTGCATAAGGTAAACCTTGAGTTGCATCAATTTCTCCATTTTGTAGTGCCATTGTCATAGTGTCACCATCAGTAATACTCTTTACAACTACTTTATCAACTTTTGCTTCTCCATCCCAATAATTTTCATTTTTCTCTAAATCTATTTGTTCTCCAGTTACTGATTTCGCTATAAATGGACCAGTACCTATACATGTATCTCCAGTTTCATCCCAATCAGATACATCAATGATTCCTCCATATGGATCTGATAAGTAATTTAATAAAGTAACTACTTTATTTTCTGATTTTATTGTTATGGTTTGTTTATCAGCTTCTATTGATTTTATTGCTAAATCTCCTGGTGCTCTATCGTGAAGTTTTATTAAACTTTCAAAACATGCTTTTACAGCATCTCCTGTCATTTTATTCCCATTTGAGAAATTAACATCATCTCTTAAATTTATTTTCATTGTATAATCATCTATTATTTCATAACCTGTAGCAAGCCATGGCTCAAGTTCCATATTTTCATTAAATTTAAATAGTGTCTCTGTCACACCATATCTTATTGCAGGCCATCCTGAATATCCCTTATGAGGATTTATTCCTGGTTCACTTGAGTTATAAGCACTTGTCCCATAAACAAATGTTTTTTCACCATCACTACTTCCACCTTCATTAGATGTCGAACTACATCCAACTAAAACTCCTGCACTTAATACTCCTGCAAGTACTAAACTAACAAATTTTCTGTTAATTTTCATTTCTATTCCCCCTATATATTAGTCATTATTGCTTACATCTAAATAATCTCTTACTGTATCACCTAATAAATTAAAAATAATTACTGTAATAAATATTGCAAATCCTGGTGCAAATATTACCCAAGGAGATGATTGAATCATACTTCTACCATTACTCATCATAGAACCCCATTCAGCAGTAGGAGGCATTGCCCCTAGCCCCAAAAATGATAATCCTGCAAGTTCCATCATCATAACTCCAATATCAAGTGTTGCTGTTACAATTATTGGCCCTAATATGTTTGGGAATATATGCTTAAATATAATTTTCATATGAGAACATCCACTTAATTTTGCTGCCTGGATATAGGCACTATTTTTAATTGTTAATACATGTCCTCTAGCAAGACGTGAAAACTTAGGCCAAGATATTAATGCCAAAGAAATAACTGCATTAACAATACCTCCTCCAAGAACACCTGATACAGCTATAGCAAATACCATTCCAGGAAAAGCCAAGAAAATATCTGAAATCCTCATTACTATTTCATCAACTTTACCACCAATATAGCCACAAATCGAACCAACTATGGTGCCAAATGTAGCTATAATTATCACTAATCCCAGGGATGAAAACATGGTAGTCTTGGCTCCAACTACAACTCTAGAAAACAAGCATCTTCCATATCTATCTGTCCCAAATATAAACTCTTTGCTAGGAGGACTTAGTGCATTTGACAAATCCTGTGCATAAGGGTCATTTGGTACTATGTACTCTCCAAACAATGCAACTATAAATAATATGCTAACTATAAATAATAAAATATATAGTTTTGTTTTGATTTTATTTTGCTTTAAGTTTTTCAAGTCATCTAAAATGCCTTCCAAAAAGTTATTTCTTTTTATATTTTGTTTACCTATTGATCTTTCCATGGTATCACCATACATCCTTACCTATTCTAATTCTTGGATCTAAGTAATTATATAATATATCTGTTATAAGATTCATTACTACGAAAATTACTGCCATCCATATTACATATGCCTGTATAATTGGATAATCCATCATCTTAATTGCATCTACTGCCAATTTTCCTACACCATCCCACATAAAGATGGATTCAACAATAGCAGTTCCTCCTAAAAGTGACCCAATAGATAACCCCAACAACGTTACTACTGTTAATAGTGCAACCTTTAAAATATTCACATAAAGTATTCTTTTCTCTTTTATCCCTCTAGATCTTAATCCTAAAACATATTCTTTATTTAATTCTTCTAATACAGTTGCTCTAATTTGTCTTGTATATTTTGCAGACATGGAAATTGCTAAAGTTAATGTTGGCAAAACTAAACTTTTGAAACCATTGTTACC
>NZ_JAGHFM010000162.1 GCF_017888745.1 Terrisporobacter sp.
CCATAAATCATATGTATATAATACTTCCATGTGGTTATATAATTGAAGCCACTCACTTGTATGTACATACTTGTAGCATTATTTAATATATATTTTAATAAAAATAAATTAATCATAACTAAAATTGGTACTTGTATACCTACTAATGATATGTAATTATTAACTTTACTAGATATATAAAAAGAAAGTAATGATATTACAATACTTAAAATATAAACAAGTATCGCTGAAATTAATATATACTCAAATAAAGTTAAATGATACCATGAGCGAATAGGTGAATTATAATACCCTGATATACCACAATCTAAAAATATCTTTGTAAACTCATTTAGATAAAACTTAAAAAATATTAATAAATTTATAGATACAACAATTATTGAAGATAACATTGAGGCTAATATCTTACCCTTAAATATTTTCCTTCCTTTTTTACTTGAATATTGCAAGTAATCTACATTATTAAGTCTATCTCCTAAATATATAGGCGATATCAAAAATATTATACTTATAAATATTAATATAGATAAGGATTTAAATTGAACTTCATAAGTTTCAAATACTGTATACGGCAATAAAGATTGTATTTCTTCATTTTTCTTTATTTCTATATGTCTATCTATAGCTTTCTTATTGTCACTATAAATAGGAGCAAATGGTTCAAGTACATTGGCTTCGTAAGTTATTTTTATATTTTCCATTTCATCTAATTCTCTAAATGTAGTTGTATCTTCGCTATATAAGTACTCATAATATAAATCTCGTAATTTTTCATTTTGATATTTTTCCTCACCATTATTTCTAGCTATTTTATTATATTCTTCATAATTATAAATGCCTAAATTTCTAAATTTATCATTATTATTTATATATTCATCTGCTATTTTCACTTTCTTCTTATAAGTATCTAAAAAATCTTTATACTCATCCTTATCCATAGAATTTCCATATTTTTTTACCATTTGTATATGAATATTATTTATGAAATCTGTGCCACTTTTTAGGCTATCTGAAGGTATTATATAAAGCTTGTACATTACAATAGTTATAATAATTAAAAATATTATGGATTTAAAATTAAAAATCTTTTTTAACTCATTTATTACAATTGTCATTATGTCCTCCCTTAAATTATAGTTCTCTCAACTTTCTCATAATTTGATAGAATTCGTATATTTTTAAAATAAATAAATGCCGATATTATAGTTACCAAGGCATATACAGCTAAAGGTAGCGATTGTAAAAATTCAAAGTATTGATTAGAGCTCAATCTAAGTAAAGCACCATTTCCTATAATCCAACCTACTATGACTATATATCTTGCTGCATAGTATTTTATTTTCGTAATTGAGTATAAAAATAATGCTGAAAATAAAAATATAGAAGTAATAGAAATCATAATTCCTCTAAGTAAATTTATTTGATTATACAATCCTAATACAAATACCATACTTGAAAAAATGGAAATCACACTAAACACTAACATTCTAAGTGCTGCCACTTGATACAAATTATATTTACAAATCATCTCTATATCATAAGTATTATTTTCCTTTACATTAATTAGTGAAAATACATTTGTTAATAAGTAATATAGAGGTGAGATTATAAATATGAACATATATATTTTTTCTTTTGATATCATGTAGTCATTTCTTATAGATAGCATCACAAAAACTACAATTGAGATAAATAGTACTCCTATAAATATAAGTTCTGATGAATCATGAAATAAATTTTTAAAGCCTATATTTTTATACATTTCCTTCATATATGAATAAAATGATTTCTTATTTTCTAATCCTTTATCTAAAATTAAATTAACTTGTTTTTTTATTTCTAAGTCACTAGGCATATCTATATTAAACTTGTCCATTTTAACCTCCTAAACTTAATTAAATTCTTTTTTAATTTTCTTAATAATCGAGTAATATTTAGTTTTAACGGTGGATTCACTAAGCTCTAATATTTTTGAAATTTCCAAAAAAGTTGCTTGTAAAAAAATCTTTAATCTAAATATTTCTTGATGTTCACTGCTTAGTTTATTTACTATTTCTTGTATTTTTTCTACATCTTCTTTATGTTCTAAATTAACTGTAAAATCTGTAATATCTTCTATTTGTTTATCTTCTATGGTTTCTATTAAATTTGTATATTTATAATTCTTAGATCTAAAATAATCCACTACTTTATTTGTAGCTATTCTATATAGCCACGTCCTAAAAGATGATTTATTTTCATCAAAACTATCTAAGCTTTTCAACATACTTATAAAAATCTCTTGTGTTATGTCCATAGAAGTCTCTTTATCCGATGTTTGTTTAAATACATAAATATATATTTCTTTATAGTAATTAGAAATTAACTCGTCTGCTGCACTTCTACTATTTCGTTTTTTAATTTTCTTAATAAGTCTTAAATCTTTATCCATTACTTACCCTCATCGTTTATTTTCTACTTATATATATTCGTATATATATTATAAAAAGTTTTAATATTTCTCAAAATTTATCAATCATTATATTATTTTAATTTTTAAAATTATATATGCCATATTATTAAATTTACTTTCCTCTCCTGTCATACATACAGGTATAGAATAAAAAACTTGCCATAGACTCTTTTCTCATCCTGGACGTCTTGAAGAAACAATGAAAGAACATTATGATATCTTAAACTGTATTTGTGAAGGAAATATCCAACATATTTATAAAATAACACTTAAGCATATGGAATCGCCTATATATTTAAATATTAATAATTATTGCGATTAAATATTTTATTTTTAAATAAAATAAGACTTGGGTTTTACACCAAGTCTTTTTAATTTATATTTTATGTTTATAACTATTCTAAATAAATTTTATTTTTCTATTAAAATCTCCCAATTTCCTTCTACTAAATAATTACTTCCACTTATTTTTAATTTTGCTTTTTTAGACTTTTTATTACTATAAGGCATCGAAACTGTGATATCTCGAGATAATCCATCTTCATAAACAGTACTAGAAGATGAAATAGATAATTCACAAGTTAGTGGGCTCTTTTCATTTTCATATTTTATAGTATCTATCATATAACTAAGACTCTTTATAAATTTTTTAATACTTTGAAAAATAGATATCCTAGGCTCAACGCTTATCCCCATAAGTTTTATATTTGAGTTGTCATTATCAATATAATCCACAATTAAATTATAGTTATCTTTTCCATCACTTTGAGTACGTTCTATACGCTGAATTAAAACTTTAGAACTTTCCTTTGTTAATATATTATTTTTATCTTCTATATCTATAACTTTATCAATTCTTTTATGTTCATCTACTTTTAAACTAGGTAAAGTAACATTTGTATATTTTAAATCACTACAGTAAATATTAAGATTATCAACTTTTATTTTAAATGGCTTTTGTAAGTTTTCTATATCAAATTTGAATTTATTTACTTCATTATCTTCTTCCAATGGTTTGGCTTCTACTTCTTTGCCTTTAGCATCTACTAAATATATTCCTGTTTTATTATTAGTTTTTGTGTAATTGCCGTAGCTTTCAACTTCAAATTCAAAATTATCATTTTCTGGTATTGCCATCAAATCTATATATAGAGTATTTTTCTCTTCTTTTGATATTGCACTCATAGTTATACCATACTTGGTATCTTTAGGTAAGTATTTATTGTACTCTTCAATAGAATTAGACTCTACTAATTCAATATCAAAATCTACACTACTTATATTTCCTGATTGATCCTTAAGAACTAGAGAATAGACAACTTTATCTCCTTTTTTGTAATCATATATTCCTATATTACCTTTAGACCAGTCATTACTCATACCTTCAGTTTCATCTTTTTTCTCATAATCTTCATTCAATATATCTTTTCCATTTACTTTTAACTCATTCTTTCGATAAGTATAATCTACTATATTTGTAACGTCTTCTTCACTTTCAAAACTTTGCTTGGTAGGATTTACAACAAAACTTTTTAAAGTTACTTTTCCTCCTTTTATATTTTTAGTCATTGGTTCTTTTAATATGTAAATAGGAGCTTCACTCTTTATAATTCTGCCACTCGATGAATCATATTTATGTAATTGATTTGCTATAGCAATAGCCATAGTTCCTCCCAATACAATTACTAAAGCTATTGATGCAATCAAACTTACTAGTTTTTTATACTTATATTTTTTTACATTAGAAATTCCTATTTTCTCATAAGTTTTTATCTTTATATTATCAATGTCTTTTTCCTCTAAATTTGATTCCTCTACTAATTTATCAAAGTCAAAATCTAATTTTTCAATATCTTCTATGTTGTTAATTAACTCATAAATCTGCTTATCCTTCATAGATTTTTCCTCCTTCAAAAACTTCTTTTATTTTTAATCTACATCTATATAATCTGTTTTCCACCGATGATCTGGTAGTTTCATATTTTTGTGCAATTTCATCTATTCTATATTGCATAAAATATCTAAGAAAAAAATATGTTTTGTCTGGTTCTTTAAATCTATTTATAATATTTATAATTTCTTGACTAATTTCTTTATCTAAAATTATTTCTTCTGTAGTTACCTTATCTGAATAACTGTCTTCTATAGATACTATATTTATATCTTTATTGTCTAGCTTTCTTTTATAATCTAGAGCTTTATATTTAGTTTTCATAAATATAAAAGTACTAAATTTTCCTCTACTTTCATCATAGTCTTCAATGTCATTCCATATGGAAATAAATACATCACTGACACATTCTTCAACTTCCTCTTTGCCATATAATCCTATAATTTTATCTACTAGAAAATATACTCTTTTGCTATAAATATCGATTGTATAATCAAGTCCCTTAGGATCTTTTTTACGTAACATTTTAATTATCTTTTTTTCCATATAGTTTCCCCCTTATTTACTATATATCTTATACTACGTTCATTTTCATTGTAATCTCTCAGACATTTTTTATATTTTTCTTAAATTAAAAATTAATATATGTTTTTATAGTAATATTAAATTATAAAACTTATCCTTATAAAATAAAAATCTAGTACCTCTTATAAGTACTAGATTATCTATATAAACATATCTATTTTTTATCTATTTATTCTAATTCATCTATTACAAGTCCTGCAAAAGTTACTACTACAAAAGTAATTACTAATATAGTATTCATAAGTATTGCACATAGTAAGTTAATTAATTTGATAAATTAATTATATTTCTTTACTGTCTAAAAAACTTAAACATAGATTTCATTACTTTATATTTCTATCATTATTAAAAAGTATTTTCAAATTATCTTTATAAAAACTTGATACAAATGTATAACCCAAGACTACATTTGCTATAAAACTTATACAATATATGAATGGTATTGATGGAGATATTAACGAAAATAATAAATTTGGACTTGATAGTATTAAGGATGGTAATCCTAAAATTATTAATTTCTTTTTATCAATCATCCATTTTCCTTTATTTTTTAACTGAGTAATAAGATTATCCAATCCTAACAAAAATCCAATACCTCCAAAAAAAATAAAATTCATCAATATTATTAAATTATTATATTGTATTTTTC
>NZ_JAGHFM010000163.1 GCF_017888745.1 Terrisporobacter sp.
TAATGATGGACCGGTTACTATATTATTAGAATCAAGAAAAGAATTCTAAGAGAGGGGAAAATCATGATAGTAGAAAAAATTATTGAAAATGGTATGGGTGAAAATACTTATGTAGTTAGTGATGAAAATACCCAACAATGCTTTGTTGTAGATCCAGGAGCAAGTCTTGTAGATATAATGAGCTATGTAAATAAAATGAATTTTACAGTTGAATATATTGTTTTAACTCATGGACATGGTGACCATATAACAAATGCTTTAACATTAAAAGATAAAACTAAGGCTAAAATAGTAGCACATGAATTAGAAAAAGAAATTTTATTAGATAAAAGAAAAAATTTAAGTGCACAACTTCCAACAAATACTGTTGAACTTGATGCTGATATATATGTTAAAGATAATGATACATTAAAAATCGGTGATATGAAATTAAAGTTTATTCATACACCGGGACATACACCAGGAAGTATGTGTATAAAGGTGGATAATCATATGCTTACAGGAGATACTTTATTTGCAGGAAGTATAGGACGAACTGATTTTTATGGTGGTGATTATAAAAAGATGGAAAAATCACTTAAAAGATTAGAAAAACATGACGAGAATATAACCCTATATCCAGGTCATGGACCAAATTCAACTTTGAAAATAGAAAAAATGACAAATCCTTTTATGAGATAGATTAATAGTTACAAGGATTTCAAAAGGAGCTAGAAAATGATAGGTATTTTACTAAAAGGTCATGATTTTAACTATGAAGTAAGTGAACTTGTAAAGTTATTTACTTCAGAGTTTAAATTTATTGACTGTAAAGACTGTATGATGGTTATAGAAAATGATTTATTTTTCCACAATGATAATGTTTTTGCCAAAACATCGTATTGTGAGAATTATGGAGTTATTTATGATCATATAGAACATAGAGACTTACAGGGGTTATGTGAGAGGGATAGAAAAAAAGTTATCAAGGAAACTATAAAAAGAAGTATTTTTAAAATTTTAGAAAAGAAATTTAAAATTACTCCACCATGGGGTATTCTTACTGGAATAAGACCAGTAAAAATAGTACACTCATTATTAGATGATAATTTTAATGATAATGAAATAAAAGAGAAACTTTCGACTGATTATCTTATTGATGATGAAAAGATAAATCTATCACTTGATATTGCAAAAAGAGAAAGAAAATTTATTTACCCACTAGATGAGGATAAAGTATCTATTTATATTGGAATACCATTCTGCCCTACAAGATGTTATTATTGTTCATTTCCTGCTAACTCTTTAAAACAGTTTGGTAGTTTAAAGCCTGCATATGTAGCTAAACTACTTGAAGAAGTCCAAGGAGTAGCACAATTATTAAAGGAACAAAACAAATCAATAGAAACTCTATATATAGGTGGAGGAACGCCAACTACTTTATCTGTAGATGAAATGGACACTTTAATTAAAGGTTTATTTGAAATTTTTGATCTTAGTCATATAAAGGAATTTACTGTAGAAGCTGGAAGGCCAGATACTATAAACAGACCAATGTTAGAATTACTTAAAAAGCATAATGTTACTAGAATTAGTATAAATCCTCAATCTATGAATAATGAAACTCTTGAAAAAATAGGTAGAAGTCATAGTGTAGAAGATATTATAGAATGTTTCCATTTAGCTAGAGAAGTAGGTTTTGACAATATAAATATGGATATAATACTAGGATTAGTAGATGAAAATTTAGATATGGTTAGAAATACCTTAGAAAAAATAAAAGAACTATCTCCTGAAAGTTTAACTGTTCATACTTTGGCGGTAAAAAGAACATCAAAACTTAAAGAGAATCTAGAAGATTATCAGCTTGCAGAGTACGAAGAAATGGTAAATATGATTCAACTAGCTAAAGATTATGCAAAAGATATGGGATTAAACCCTTATTACATGTACAGACAAAAACATATGTTAGGAAATCTTGAAAATATAGGTTATGCTAAAGAAGGTCATGAATGTATTTATAACATGCAAATTATGGAGGAAAAACAAAGTAATTATGCATTAGGTGCTGGTGCCATAACTAAATTTGTATATCTTGATGAAGACAGAATAGAAAGAGTAGAAAATGTCAAAAATGTTGAACAATATATTGATAGAGTCGATGAAATGATAAAAAGAAAATATGAGGAGGTAGAAAAGAATGCTAAGTAAAGCGCCAAGAGGAACGAGAGATATATTACCAAAGGAAGTATATAAATGGCATTACGTTGAAAAAAAATTCAGAGAAATATGTGCATTATATGGCTATGAAGAAATGAGAACTCCTATATTTGAGCATACAGAAGTTTTCACAAGAAGTGTTGGAGATACAACAGATATAGTTCAAAAAGAAATGTATACATTTGTTGACAAAGGTGATAGACAAATAAGCTTAAAACCAGAAGGAACTGCAGGAACATTAAGAGCATTTATAGAACATAAATTATATGCTGATACACAACCAACAAAATTATTTTACATAATACCATGTTTTAGATATGAAAGACCTCAAGCTGGTAGACAGAGACAATTCCACCAATTTGGAGTAGAATCATTAGGAAGTGATAGCCCTTCAATGGATGTAGAGGTTATATCTTTAGCAGTACAATTCTTTAATGAATTAGGATTAAAAGATTTATCAGTAAATATAAATTCAGTAGGATGTCCTAAATGTAGAGAGGCTTATAATAAATCATTAAAAGAATACTTAGATTCAAAAGCTGATGTATTATGCTCAACTTGTCTTGATAGAAAAGACAAAAATCCAATGAGAGTTATAGACTGTAAAAATCCAACATGTAAAGAAAATATACAAGATATACCTTATATGATAGATAATTTATGTGATGATTGTAAAGATCACTTTGAAAAATTACAAGAGTATCTAAGAGAAATGGATATCAACTTTGTAATTGATAAAACTATAGTTAGAGGTCTTGACTACTACAAGAAAACTGCTTTTGAAATAATATCTAATGATATAGGTTCACAAAGTACAGTTTGTGGTGGAGGAAGATATGATGGTCTTGTTGAACAACTTGGAGGGCCAAAAGGTATAAGTGGTATAGGATTTGCACTTGGAGCAGAAAGATTATTATTAACTTTAGAAAATAATAATATAGAAATAAAAAATCCAAAATCTACAGATATATACATAGCAACAATAGGAGATGCAGCTAAGACTAAAAGTTTTGGTTTAATAAAAGCGTTAAGAGATAATCATATAAGCGCTGATAATGATCACTTAGATAAGAGTTTAAAAGCTCAATTTAAATACTCAGATAAAATAAATGCCAAGTTTACAATAGTAATAGGTGATGATGAGTTGACAAATGATTCAGCCACTTTAAAAGACATGACAACATCTGAACAAACTACTGTAAAGCTCAGTGAATTAGTAGATGAGTTAAAGAACAGATTATAATTAAAAAAGATATAGATAATTAAGGTGAAAAGAATAAAAATTCTTTCACCTTTTAGTGCGTAGTTTATAAAGGAGGAAATATGGAAAACTTAAAAGGATTAAAAAGAACTCATTATTGTGGTGATTTAAGAATTGCTAATGTTGGAGAAGAAGTAATTCTTAACGGATGGGTACAAAAGAAAAGAAATTTAGGTGGATTAGTATTCGTTGATCTAAGAGATATAAAAGGAATAAGTCAAATAATATTTGATACAAATGTAAGTGAAGAAGCATTCAATAAAGCTGAAAAATTAGGTGCAGAATATGTTGTAGCAGTTAAAGGTATAGTTAGAGAAAGAGAATCTAAAAATCCTAATATGCCAACTGGAGATATAGAAATAGAAGCTACTGAACTTAGAGTATTAAGTAAATCAGAAACACCACCAATATATATAAAAGATAATGATAATGTTTCTGAAGATTTAAGATTAAAATATAGATTTTTAGATTTAAGAAAACCTTCTATGCAAAGAAACTTAATGCTTAGAAGTAATGTTGCTAGAATAGTTAGAAATTACTTAACAGACAATAACTTTACTGAAATAGAAACTCCTTTCTTAATAAAACCAACTCCAGAAGGAGCAAGAGACTATTTAGTACCAAGTAGGGTTAATCAAGGTAAATTTTATGCTTTACCACAATCACCACAATTATTTAAACAATTATTAATGGTAAGTGGTATGGATAGATATTTCCAAATAGTAAAATGTTTCAGAGATGAAGACTTAAGAGCAGATAGACAACCAGAATTTACTCAAATAGACTGTGAAATGTCATTTGTTGATGAAGATGATGTAATGACAATAATGGAAACAATGATTCAAACAATATTTAAAGAGACTTTAAATGTTGATATTGAGTTACCACTTCCAAGAATGCCATACAGAGAAGCTATGGATAGATATGGTTCAGATAAGCCAGATACTAGATTTGGTTTAGAATTTAATAACATATCTGATATAGTTAAAGATTGTGGATTTGGAGTATTCGCAAATGCTGCTTCTGATGATAATGGTAGTGTTAGAGGTATAAACGTTAAAGGTGGAGCAGAGTCATTTTCTAAAAAAGGTATGAAGAAATTAGAAGAACATGCTAAAACTTATAAAGCAAAAGGTCTTGCATGGATAAAAGTAACTAAAGAAGGTATAGATTCTCCAATAGCTAAATTCTTCTCAGAAGAAGAAATGAAAGCTATATTAGAAAGAATGGAAGCTGAATCAGGAGACTTATTATTATTTGTTGCTGATAAAAATTCTGTAGTTTATGATGCATTAGGGCAAGTTAGATTAGAAGTTGCTAGAAAACTTGATTTAATGGATAAAAATAAATATAACTTATTATGGGTAACTGAATTCCCATTATTCGAAAAAGATGAAGAAACAGGAAGAATGATAGCAATGCATCATCCATTTACATCTCCTCTAGATGAAGATATAGATGGATTAGAAAATGGAGATAAAACTAAATTAAGAGCTAAAGCTTATGATATAGTTTTAAATGGATATGAAATAGGTGGAGGAAGTGTTAGAATATCTAACAGCGATGTTCAAAAGAAAATGTTTAATGCTTTAGGATTAAGTGAAGAGGAAGCTAATAACAAATTTGGATTCTTATTAGAAGCATTTAAATATGGCGTTCCACCACATGCTGGATTAGCATTTGGATTTGATAGATTAATAATGTTACTTACAGGAGCTGATAATATCAGAGAGGTAATAGCATTCCCTAAAAACCAAAATGCGATAGATCCAATGACAAATGCTCCAGCAATAGCTGAAGAAGCTCAGTTAGAAGAATTATGCATAAAAGTAGATGTTCAAGAACAAGAATAATATAATATAAATAAAAACCATAAAAATTAATTAAATATAATTTTTATGGTTTTTTATATGTGTATATTTATTAAAAATAAAAAATTAAGAAAATTTTATTAAATAGATTTACAAGTGTGAATGGGTATAACAAAATAGGCAGATTATAAACTTAGTTATAATCTGCCTATTTTAGAGTAAGAAAATTAAGCTATATTGCTAGTCCTTTATTAATAATGTAAAGCATATTATTAAAGGAAAACCATCTAGATATATTTCCTATACTAAATGGTAAAAACACTATTATAGTTAAAGAAAAAATTTATAAACATAGAGGATGAGTATTCTACTATGTTTTAAGAAGAATAAAGTATTTATGTAACTATTATAAATACTTTGATAAATATTGTCTACAAGTTGAAAAAAGTAATATAAATTTATTAAATTATATCGAAAAAATAATAATTATAGAGAATTATAGTGATTAATATATATTTTTTATTGTAAATTATATATTAGTTTTAATGATATTTTAATTGGGTACTAATAAAAAGTATAAGAATGAAAAGATATGACAAAGTATGTATTTATATTTATAATATATTATAAATTAATGTATTATTGAAAGGAGACGCGATTTTATCATTTTATATCGTGTGTTATATTACTATGTATAATATATTTTTCTATGAAACAGATATAGGTACTATTGGAATTAGAGAAAATGGTAAATATATAACAAATATATATTTTTCAAAATTTAATACAGATGACAATATTGTAGAGACTTATTTAATAAAAAAAGGAATAATGCAAATCAATGAATATCTTCAAGGAAAAAGAAATAAATTTGATTTGCCTTTGGATTTGAAAGGGACAGAGTTTCAAAATAAGGTATGGAATGAATTAAGAAATATTCCTTATGGAGAAACGAGAAGCTATAAAGATATTGCAGTAGCAATAGGTAACGAAAATGCCTCTAGGGCTATTGGTATGGCAAATAATAGAAATCCAATACCGATAATTATTCCATGTCATAGAGTTGTAGGTTCAAATGGCAAGTTAGTAGGATATGCAGGCGGACTAGATATAAAAGAAAAATTACTTAATATAGAAAATGTTGAATTGAAAAAAGGAGAATAAAAATGTTAAATATAGGATGTCATTTATCAGTATCAAAGGGATTTAAAAATATGGGAGATGAGGCTATAAGTATAGGGGCTAATACTTTTCAATTTTTTACTCGTAATCCAAGGGGAGGAAAAGCAAAAGATTTAGATGAAAAAGATATAGAAGCATTCTTAAAGTTAGCTGAAGAGAATAAATTTGCTAAATTATTAGCTCATGCACCGTATACTTTAAATGCTTGTGCAGCAGATGAAAGTAAAAGAGAATTTGCTATACAAACTTTTGAAGATGATTTAAATAGATTACAGAAAGTTCCAAATAACTTATATAATTTCCATCCAGGAAGTCATGTAAAACAAGGTGTAGATGTTGGTATAGAATATATAGCAGATATGATTAATAAAGCATTAAAACCAGAACATACTACTACAGTGTTGCTTGAAACTATGGCTGGAAAAGGTACTGAAATAGGAAGAAGTTTTGAAGAGATAAGAGCAATAATAGACAAAGTTGAATTAAAAGATAAAATGGGTGTATGCCTTGATACATGTCATGTATTTGATGCAGGATATGATATAGTAAATGATTTAGACGGTGTATTAGAAGAATTTGATAGAGTAATAGGAATAGACAGATTAAAAGCAATACATTTAAATGATAGTGTACATGGATTTGAAAGTAAAAAAGATAGACATGCTAAGATAGGTGAAGGAAAAATTGGATTAGAAGCAATAACAAGAATTATAAATCATCCAAAACTTCGTAATTTACCGTTCTTATTAGAAACACCAAATGAATTAGATGGATATGCTAAAGAGATTGAATTATTAAAAAGTGTATATAATGGATAAACAAAAAAGTGAACCTAATGGTTCACTTTTTTTATCGAATATTTATAATTTATTTGATTTTCATACTTCTCATCAAATCTTTATCTTCCTTACGTATACGATTAGATTCTATAATTTTTTGAAGGGATTTATTATAAGTAAACTTATCTAAATTATTATTTTTTAAAAAATCTAAAGTTTTATTTGGCTGGTAAATATATGCATAAGATATTGCCCAAGCTACGGCCATTTTTACATAATAACCATCATGATTAATATTATTTAAAATATGTAAAACTTCATCGATATAATCATTTGTCATATAAAAATTTAACATCATTACAACAGCGAACCTAATATCAAATTCTTTATCAGATGAAGAGTAAGGGACAATAAAATCCCATACTTCTTTCATATTTTTTTTAGTAAATTTTAAGTTACTACAAAAGCTGTCGCATACTGCCCAATTGTTAATTTTAGGAATGAAATTTTTTATATAATTAAATCTACTTTCATTATCGGTTTTTATATATCCAATAGTTAGTCCTTCAATCATTATTTCTTCGTAGTATTCACTAGAAGGATTTTTTAAGTATTCAGTCCAATTATCTTTTGATAAGTTTTTTGATATTTTTCTTAGTAATGGTAGTCTGATACCTAATATATTATCTATATTAGGGCATAATTTACTATGAAAGGCTTTGTATTTTTCATCAATTAAATTAAATAGTTCTTTCCTGATTTCATCGTTTATATTTTTATTCATATGCTCACCTCATTTAAGTTGAGTATATCATAGAAAAAAGAAAGAGACATAAATTTGTTATTATAAAATTTATGTCTCTAAATAATAAACTTTTGAGTTAAAGTTTTTGGAGGGAAAATTATAATTTAATTACTTATGATCACAATTGCAATGATGCTCATATGTGTGACAACTAGAGTGATTTCCATGACAACATTGATGATCTTTATGTTCTTTATCGTCTTTTTCATGTCTATGACATCCACAATTAGAACAATTACTTAATTGCATAAGCCCATCATTATCCATAGCATTAGAATTAAAATCAGGAACATTTGGAGTAATGTCTTTATTCAATGTAGGATTATAATTAAATTGTGGTTTATTTCTATATCCTTCAGTAGTCATAAAATACCTCCTAGATTTAAATTGTCATTAATAGTATGCTAAAAAATTAATAAAAATATTGTAAGAAGAATAAACAATAAATCGTAGTTATTGGAAATTATAAAAAATTTAAAATAATTATAAAAAATTAAATGTAATAAAGATAATCATTATATTAAGTGATATTTTTATATTGTCGTATATGAAATAAGAGATAAAATAAAAAATTATTGAATTTATAAGAGATGATGAGTTAAGATATGGTGATTTATATAACCATATACACTTTTGTTTCTACCATAAAGTAAATGGTATATACAAAAGTAGCTGTATAAAAAATGATTGAAAATCAATTTTACACAGCTACTTTAATTTATAAAAAACAATTAATCAGCAACTTCAACTACCTCAAGTATTTCCATAGGACATGATTTTACACATATTCCACAGGCCATACATTTAGAAGGTACTGATTTTTCTTCAGATTTAACTATAATACCTTTTGGACAGGCATCTACACAAGTTAAGCATCCTGTACATTTTTTCTTATTTATAGTATATATCCCTTTAGCATTTTTAGAGATAGCTTCTTCTGGACATTTTTTAGCACAAACACCACATTGATTACAAGCCTTAACATCTAAAGCATCTTTTTTATTAACCCCTATAGATATACAAGAGAAACCTTTAGTTTTATAAAAGGCTTCTGAACAAGCTAGTTCACAGCTTAAACAAGCTTGACATAAAGATTTGTCTTTAACAATTAATTTTTTCAATATTATTTCCCCCTTAATATGTAGTTTATTATGTTAAAAAATAAACGTCTTGATTTAAGTGTATATGATTATTATTTCAAAATCAATGAAGTGACAACATTCCATTGATTACTTTTTGGAAAGTAAAAATTTCATAATAAAAAAATTAAAAATACAAATGAAGAAAATAATAAAATTTGAAAAATATTGATAAGTAAGCTATTATAAAAAAATATAGGCTAAAATATAATTAAACAATTATTTAAAGGAGCAAATATGAAGAGAACAGATTATATTTCATGGGACGATTATTTTATGGGTATATCTTTATTATCAGGTATGAGAAGTAAAGATCCATCTACTCAAGTAGGAGCTTGTATAGTAGATGAAGATAACAGAATAGTATCTATAGGATATAATGGATTTATTAATGGATGCAGCGATGAGGATTTTCCTTGGTCAAGAGAAGGTGAATTTTTAGAAACTAAATATCCATATGTAGTTCATGCGGAACAAAATGCTATATTAAATGCAAGAGGAAAAAGCTTAGAAGGTTGTAGTTTATATGTGAATTTATTTCCATGTCATGACTGTGCAAGAAACATTATCCAATCAGGAATAAAAAAAGTCTATTACATAGAAGATAAATATGCTGATACAGATTCTATTAAAGCATCAAAGTATATGTTTGAAAAAGCGCATGTAGATTATATTAAATTAGAGCCTAAAATAGAAAAAATAGAAATAATATTAAAAAAATAAAATTTATTTAAGAGAAATATGGAGAAAATTATAATCATAAATTTTTCATATTTCTTTTTTTATTAAGATTTAGAACCTTATTTCAAATTGCATAAATTTGTAAATTTATGTAAAAAAAAATCAATGTATTTGTATATCTATGTTGTAGCTATTCATAAATTTACCATCAACTATTGACAAAAATAAAGTTTTTTGAAACTCAAAAAACCTCTTGATTAAACACAATATGTAGTATAGAATATACAGGTGTTCACTATATATAGTGTTTTGTTCGTTAAGGAAGAGGTTATGAAAATTTCCACAAAGTCAATAGATTTAATTAAAAAAATTTGAAAAAATAATCTTTTAGGCTTTGTTAAAATAGTACTTTATAAAAGGAGATACTTATGAGTAAGAAGCTAAATATAATAAAAAGGGATGGAAATATAGTAGAATTTAATAGAGAAAAGATAGAGAATGCTATAATAAAGGCTATGAGATATGGTAGTGGAGTTTATATACCAGAAATAGCTAAAGAGATAGCTATAGAAATAGAAGACACATATACAAATGATACTACGACTCCGACTGTATATAAAGTTGAAGAAATGGTATATACAAAATTAATTGATCACAAACAAAAATTAACAGCTAAGGCATACGAAGGATATAGAGCTGTACAATCTTTTAAAAGAGAAATTAATACGACAGATGACAGTATATTAGGATTATTAGACAAAAGTAATGAAGATGTATTAAATGAGAATTCTAATAAAAATGGAATGTTAGCATCAACTCAAAGAGATTTAGTTGCAGGAGAGATATCTAAGGATATGTCTAGAAGAAAATTAATACCTGCTCATATAGTTCATGCTCATGATGAAGGTGTACTTCACTACCATGATATGGATTATGCTATGCAACCAATACATAACTGCATGTTGATAAATTTAGAAGATATGTTAACTAATGGTACGGTAATTAATAATAAATTAGTGGAATCGCCAAAATCATTTGGAACAGTTTGTACTATAGTAACTCAAATTATTGCTCAAATAGCAAGCGGGCAATACGGTGGAAATACAATTACTATAAGACATATAGCTCCATTTTTAAGAGTATCTTATGATAAGTATTTAAATAGATATAAACAAAAATATTCTTTAGAAATGGCTAAAGAGTTAGCTGAAGAAAGAATGATGGAAGAGTTAAAGTCAGGTATACAAACAATAAGATATCAATTATCAACTCTTCATACAAGCAATGGACAATCACCATTCTCTACAATATATCTTGAAATTGAAGAAGGTCATGAATATGAGAGAGAGATGGCTTTAATATGCGAAGAAATGATACTACAGAGGCTAGAAGGTATGAAGAACTATAAAGGACAAACTATAGGAGAAGAATTTCCTAAGTTAGTTTATTTATTAGATGAACATAACTGTCTAGAAGGTGGAAAATACGATTATATAACTAAATTAGCTGCAAAGTGTAATACGAAGAGATTAGTGCCAGATTATCAAAGTGCTAAGATGATGAGAAAAAATTATGATGGAGAAACATTCCCACCAATGGGGTGTAGATCTCATTTAAGTAACTGGAAAGATGAAAATGGAAATTATAAATGGTATGGTAGATTTAATCAAGGTGTAATTTCTTTAAACTTAGTGCAAGTTGCTTTGACTGCTGACAAAGATATGGAAAAATTCTGGAGTATATTAGATGAAAGACTAGATCTTTGTAGAGAAGCTTTAATGGTTAGACATAATTTATTAAAAGGAACTACTTCTGATATTTCTCCAATACACTGGCAACATGGTGGAATAGCTAGACTTAAAAAAGGTGAAAAAATCGACTCATTACTTGAAAATGGATATTCAACTCTTTCTTTAGGTTATGTAGGAATTTATGAAATGACTCAAGCTATGCTAGGTGTATCTCATACTACTAAAGAAGGCGAAGAATTTGCTCTTAAAGTAATGAATCATTTAAATGATAAATGTACTCAATGGAAGAAGGAAACAGGTCTTGGATTTGGATTATACGGAACTCCAGGAGAGAGCTTAACATCAAGATTCTGTAGAATAGATAAGCAGAAGTTTGGTGAGATACCGAATGTAACAGATAGAATGTACTATACAAACTCATATCATGTTCATGTATCAGAAGAAATAGATGCTTTTTCTAAATTAAAATTTGAAAGTCAATTCCATGATATAAGTCTAGGTGGATGTATAAGCTATGTTGAAGTACCTGATATGAGTAAAAATTTAGAGGCTGTTGAGCAAATAATTAATTATATTTATCATAATATTCAATATGCAGAAATAAACACTAAGCCAGATGTTTGTTTTAAATGTGATTATACAGGGGAAATAAAACTTAATGATAATTTAGAATGGTATTGTCCAAACTGTGGAAATAAAGATAAAGATGAAATGCAAGTTATGAGAAGAACTTGTGGATATATAGGTTCTAATATGTGGGGCAAAGGACGTACTCAAGAAATTGGACAAAGAGTATTACATTTATAGGATAAAAGGTGCATATGCACCTTTTCTAGTATACATATAAAATAAATTTAGGAAGAAGGAAGAAAATGACATTACTAGATGCAAGACAATTGGTGGTTAAAAAAATAGATGAATTAAAAGAAAGAGTAAATAAATTAAAAACAAAGCCTTCTCTAGTAATAATAAGAGTGGGAGAAGATTTTGCAAGTGGGAAATATGTTGCAAATAAAATAAGAAAATGTGAAGAAGTGGGAATAGAATCTAAAATAATTCATCTAGAAGAAAGTGTCAAACAAGAGTCAGTAGAAAAAATAATTCTTGATTTAAATAAAGATGAAAATGTAACAGGTGTACTATTACAACTTCCTATACCAAAGCATTTAGACGAAGACTACTTAACAAATCTTATAAAAGACGAAAAAGATGTGGATGGATTTACAATTGGTAATATGGGAAGGCTTTCTCTTGGGTTGGAGGGGAATATAGCATGTACTCCAAGGGGAATCATTACTTTATTAAAAGAATTTAGTGTAGATATTGAAGGTAAAGATGTATTAATAATAAATCGTTCTAACATAGTAGGAAAGCCATTAGCTCAATTATTTTTAAAAGAAAATGCAACAGTAACTATAGCACATAGTAAAACTAAAAATCTAAAAGAAAAAATACTTATGTCTGATATAGTTGTGAGTGCAGTTGGAAGAGCTAATTTCTTAAAATCAGAAGACTTCTCTCCTAATACTACCATAGTTGATGTATCTATTAACTTTAATGAAGAAGGAAAAATGTGTGGAGATGTAGCCAAAACTGATTATGAAATTTTATTAAATGAAAAACAGTGTAATTTAACTCCTGTGCCAAATGGAGTAGGTCAAATGACAGTAATTGAATTAATTGAACAAACTATAGAGATTGCGGAAAAAAAGGAGAGTAGATAAAATGGAGACTACATTAAAAGTAAAACTTATATCTCATACTATGAACCCAGAGTTAGTTATAGCTACAGCTGGTAAACTATGTTATTCACCATCTAATATAGATGATTTAATGGAAAAACAAACAGAGGAGAGTATAGAAAAATTTGTAAACATGATTACTTCTATTGGACATGGAAGTGTATTAGAACATACAAGCTTTACTTTCGGAATTGAAGGTGTGTCAAGAAGTTTAACTCATCAATTAGTAAGACATAGGATAGCTTCTTATAGTCAACAATCTCAAAGATATGTAAAAGAAGTACAATTTGAATATGTTATACCTCAAGATATAAAAAATAATCCAATATTAGTTGAAAGTTATAAAAATCATATGGAAGATACTCAAAGGCTGTATGATGAAATAGTTGATAAACTAATGTATGATTATATATATGAGGAAGATAAATATGGAAAGATTATAGATATTCAATTAAAAAAATGTAATATAGATAAAAATAAATTTGAAAGTTGGAAAAAAGAAAATAAGGATAATGAAAAATTTGTTGAATTATTAAGAGAATCATATAAGAAGTTATATTCAGCTTTAGAGAAGAAAGCTATAGAAAATGCTAGATATATATTTCCAAATGCATGCGAGACAAAAATAATATGTACAATGAACTTACGCTCTTTAATCAATTTCTGTCATCACAGATGCTGTAGAAGAGCTCAAGAAGAGATATTTAATTTAGCATGGACTATGTTAAAAGAAGTAGAAAAAGTAAGTCCTTTATTAGCAAAATCTTTAGGTGCAAGTTGCCAATTTGGACCATGTCCAGAGGGGGCTATGTGCTGTATGATGCCTTTTGAGAAAAAAAGATAGAATAATTTTATTTATGACTTTCAATATACTAAAAGGAGTACAAAAATGAAAATTAATAGAATTAAGGATAATGATATAGCAAATGGATTTGGGATAACAATGTCTATTTGGACTCAAGGATGCCCACATCACTGTAAAGGTTGCTTTAATGGTGAAACATGGAGTTTTGAAGATGGAACAGAATTTACTAAAGATGACCTATATTATATATTAGACAATATTAATAAGCATGGTATTAAAAGAGATTTATCTATTTTAGGAGGAGAGCCACTTTGTCCTGAAAATATTGATGGTGTTATTAATCTTAGTAAAACATTCAAAGAAAAATATCCAGAGAAAAAAATATATCTATGGACAGGATATGTAGTTGAAGAATTTAATGAAATTCAAAAAAAAGTTTTTGAGTATGTAGATATTTTAGTAGATGGAAAGTTTGAACAGGGTAAAAAAAAACTATCTCTTACGATGAGAGGATCATCAAATCAAAGGGTAATAGATGTTAAAAAGAGTATTGAGAAAAATAAGTTAATTTTATTAGATATTGATAATAAATAATAAAAAAAGAAACTATTTATGATTTAAATAGTTTCTTTTTTTATTGAAAAATACTTTGAAATCTAATAAAGTAATATAATATAAATTAAGATATGACTTATTACTTATAAAATAATTTAACTAATAAGGGGAGATAATTATGTTAGGTGTAGCTTTAGAAGGTGGAGGAGCTAAGGGAGCATTTCATGTTGGAGCAATAA
>NZ_JAGHFM010000381.1 GCF_017888745.1 Terrisporobacter sp.
GGAAATATTAAATTACAAGAAAAGATAGATGTAAATTCGATAAAAGAAGAGGATATGATAATTGACAAATTGTCAAAGGAACATAAAAGTTACGAAGGTGCCTTGAAATATTTATTGAGTTTACCCTCTTATAGAAATGATAAACTTATATTTAATTTTAAATATAGTGATAAAGAAAAATTTATAGAAGAAATAATAAAATCTCATCATACTCATCATAGATTTCAAAAATCATACAAAATACCAAAAAAAGTATACAAAGAGCAAGTTGATTTAATAAGAAAGTATTATGATATAGAACATCATTTAGATATGAATCATATATCATTTTACCATTTACCGCCTAGATATTTTACAGTTAAGAGAAACTTAATAAAAAAGTTAATAAATAAAATAGATGCAGACAAGTTTTTAGATGAAATATTAGTAGATGATATAAAAACTATTTGGCATGATACAGTAGAAAAAGAAATTTACAATATAAAACAATATAAAAGAGAACAAATATATTATGAATTAAGTGGTATAGGTCAGTTTTCTGAAAGAGAGATACATATAATAGAAAGAATAATTATGAGTGAATGTTCATTGGAAAAGTTTTATGATATGGAAAGTCTTAGAAAGAGCATAATTTATGACTTTGATAAAGAAATTAATTATAAAAGGCCTGGTAATTTGACTGGAATTACTTATGAATTGCTAGACGAATGTAATTTGAAAAAATCCATAATGAAATTAATGTGCAAAGGCATATTAAAACTATAAAAATTAAATTCATATATGAAAAGGAGGAATATTACATGGAAAAATTAAAAGCAAAAATAATATTTCTTTTAATGATGGATTACAACAGTGATGAATTTAGCATATACCAATTATTAAAAGAAGAGCTAAAAATTTTACATCTTATCGATAGGTACTCCTAAGGCACACCATAAGTAGACAAAATAAAAATAAAAATAAAAAGTAAAATAAAAATAAAAAAGGGAAACCAGGGGGATTGGTTATATGGATGTTATGAAAAAATTAAATTGCTTGCCAAAGGACGTAAAAAATTCTCTTGAAAAAATAGAAACATTGTTAAACATAATAGAGTGTAATGTAGATAAGGGGAAAGATTACACTATAGTAGAGCTTATAGAAGAGTTTGGTTCATTAGAAAGGGCTAGAAAAATTTTTGAAAATTATTATTTCTTAAATAAGATTGGTTTATCTAAATATATATTAGAGCTTAGAAAATCAAAATTAAAAAATACTTTATCACACATACCTTTAATTGACATAGATATAATTACATCAAATATAATTTCTATATATGATAATCTTGATAAAATCTATGAAAGAGGATATGCAAAAATTGATATTAACAGAACAAATATAAAAATAACAAAAAGGAAATCTAGTTTTTTAAAAGAAATACTTTCGATGAGGGAATACATAAGTATTGAAGAATATCATGATATAAAAGAACTTATAAATTTCAATATGTTCTTAGAAAATTACGAATACATGGAAGAAGAAATAAGAAAAAGCAAAACTTATGATCCTATGTATATAATGGATTTATTTGTAAAAAGACAAAATA
>NZ_JAGHFM010000164.1 GCF_017888745.1 Terrisporobacter sp.
AGGTTGAGATAACTGAAAAAGATTTTGATGATATACCAGAAGTTGATAGTAAACTTCTTAAACTTGCTCAAGTTATAAATGGTAAAGTTGTAACTAATGATTATAACTTAAACAAAGTAGCTCAATTTCAAGGTGTTGAAGTTCTAAATATTAATGAACTTGCTAATGCAGTTAAACCTGTTGCAATACCTGGTGAAGAAATGATAGCCCAAGTTGTAAAAGAAGGTAAAGAGTCAAATCAAGGAATTGCATATTTAGATGATGGAACGATGATAGTTGTAGAAGGTGGAAAGAAATATATCGGTGAAACAATACATGTATTAGTTACATCGGTATTACAAACTTCTGCAGGAAGAATGATATTTGGAAAGCCTAAAAATTAGTAATAAAAAGCTATTTAAAATAATTTTAAATAGCTTTTTTGTTTTGATTAGAAAATAACAGATTAAATTAAAAGTTTAGTAAATAAATTATGAAATAAGACTTTATCATGGAAAATAGATATAACTTATTAGTATTTTAAGTAATTGATTTATAGATAAAAATAGTTATAATGAAATAGAAAGTGTGAAATAATTAAATTATTAGTAAAATAAGAGGTGAATATATGAATAGTGTTATTATTGTTGCAGCTGGATCTGGAAAAAGAATGAATTTAGGCATAAACAAACAGTATCTAAAATTAGAAGAAAAAGAAATGATAGCTCATACAATAGATGCTTTTTATAATAATGGGAATATAGATGAAATTATTATTTGTATAAAAAAAGAAGAGGAAGAATTTTTCATCAGTGAAATTTTGAATAAATATAATTATGAAAACATTAAAATAGCATATGGTGGAGAAGAAAGACAGGATTCAATTTATAATGGTCTAAAAGAAATTAATAAAAATTGTGAAGTAGTACTTATACATGATGGTGCTAGACCATTTGTAAACGATGATATAATAAATAGATCTATAGAAGTAGCTAAGGAAAACCAAGCGGTTGTTGTTGGGGTGCCTGTCAAAGATACGATAAAAGTTGTAGAAAATGGATTGATTAAACACACACCACAAAGAAGTAGTTTATGGTCAGCCCAAACACCTCAAACTTTTAAATATGATCTAATTATGAAGGCATATGAAGAAGCTTACAAAAATAATTATTATGGTACAGATGATTCTATGTTAGTTGAATTCATCGGTCAGAGTGTATCGATGATCATGGGTTCTTATAATAATATAAAAATAACTAATCCAGAAGATATAAATATAGCTAGAAAGATTTTAGAAGAAAATAAAAAAATAAGATAATAACTATAATCATATTGATTATAAATTATATTTTTAAAGGAGTAGAAAATGAGAATAGGACTAGGATATGATGTACATAAACTTGTAGAAGGAAGACCACTAATAATTGGAGGAGTTAATGTTCCACATGAAAAGGGGCTTCTTGGTCATTCAGATGCAGATGTTTTAATCCATGCAATAATGGATGGGATGTTAGGGGCATTAGCATTAGGTGATATTGGGAAACATTTCCCGGACAATGATGAAAAATATAAAGGTGCAGACAGTATGAAATTACTGCAATATGTAAATGAGTTAATTCAAGAAAAAGGATATAAGATAAACAATATAGATAGTATAATAATAGCTCAAAGTCCTAAAATGGCTCCTCATATTGAACATATGAGAAAAAATATAGCAAATGTACTAAATACGGATATTGAGAATATAAGTGTAAAAGCAACTACGGAAGAAGGTCTTGGATTTACAGGTAAAAAAGAAGGAATTGCATCACAAAGTATATGTTTATTGATTAAGAAATAATAAATTATCACAAAAATAGAAAATAATAGTATATTAATGTTAGTAAAAGGATAAAATAACGAACATAATACAAAAATATATATGAAACTTTATATACATCTATTTTTATAAAAAATATTCAAAAGATGAAGTTGACAAGGAAAATAAAATACTATATGATTAAGTTATTATATTCAAAACATAACTTAAATTAAGATTAAAAACAATGATAAAGAAATAGTAAAAAATGAAATCTTTACAGAGAAGGAACGTTGGTGAGAGTTCCTAAGAGGAAGTTTTTGAACCAGTCTTTTAGTATAAAAACGGTAAAAAGTTTTTACGGGTAGGACCGTTATATCCTTTGAGAGAATCATAATATTATGATTAATTAGAGTGGTACCGCGGAAAAGTAAGCCTTTCGTCTCTATTTTTATAGAGACGAAGGGCTTTTTATATTTTGAAAATAAATCTAGGAGGTAATTTAATATGAGAATGTCAAAAATGTTTATACCAACATTAAAAGAAGTTCCAGCTGATGCTGAAATAACAAGTCATCAACTAATGCTAAGAGCAGGTATGATTAAAAAAATGTCTTCAGGACTTTACAATCATTTACCATTAGGTTTAAGAGTATTTAAAAAAATAAGTGATATAATAAGAGAAGAAATGAATGCCAAAGATGGGAATGAGATTTTCTGTACAGGAATAATACCTGCTGAATTATGGCAAGAATCTGGAAGATGGGAAGCAATGGGACCAGAAATGTTCAGGTTAAAAGACAGAACTGGTAGAGATTATTGCCTTGGACCAACTCATGAAGAAGTATTTACAGATATAGTAAGACAAGAAGTGAAGTCTTATAAACAACTTCCTTTAAACTTATATCAAATACAAGCGAAATATAGAGATGAAAGAAGACCAAGATTTGGAGTCATGAGAACTAAGACATTCTTAATGAAGGATGCATATAGTTTCGATATAGATGAATCTGGATTAGATAAGTCATATCAAGATATGTTTGAAGCGTATACAAATATATTTGCAAGATGTGGATTAGAAAACTCACCAGTACAAGCTGATTCAGGAGCGATAGGTGGAGCATTCTCTGCTGAATTCATGGTTAAATCAGAAGTTGGGGAAGATGAAATAGTATTCTGTAAAGAATGTGATTATGCAGCTAATATAGAAAAGGCTGTATCTGTTAATCATGAACCATGTAAAGAAGAGATGGCTGAATTAGAAGAAGTTCATACTCCAAATATATCAACGATAGAGCAATTACAAGAGTTCATGGGAGCATCAGCAGATAAATTTGCTAAAACTTTAATCTTTGATGCAGATGGAAGATCAGTTGCAGTTGTTGTAAGAGGAGATAGAGATGTAAATGATACAAAAGTTGCTAATGCTATAGGAGATGTTATAGAAATGGATATGGCATCTGAGGCTATGGTTGAGAAGGTAACAGGAGCAAGAGTAGGATTTGCAGGACCAATCGGAATAAAAGCTGACTACTTATTTATAGATAAAGAAGTTGTAGATCAATCAAACCTAGTTGTTGGGGCTAATAAATCAGATTACCATATAAAAAATGCTAACTACGGAAGAGATTTTGAAGGTGTAGTTGGAGACTTTAGATCTGTTCAACATGGAGATAAATGTACTAAATGTGGCGGAGATTTAGAAATAATGAGAGGTGTTGAGGTTGGTCATATCTTCAAATTAGGAACTAAATATTCTGAAGCAATGGGATGTACTTATGTTGATAAAGATGGTAAATCTAAGCCAATGCAAATGGGATGCTATGGAATAGGTGTTGAAAGAACAGCAGCAGCTATAATAGAGCAACATTATGATGAAAATGGTATAAAATGGCCTTTATCAGTAGCTCCATATCATGTAATAGTTGTACCTGTTAACATGAAAAAAGAAGAACAAGTACAAAATGCAGAAAAAATATATAGAGAATTAGAAGCTATGGGTGTAGAAACTATATTAGATGATAGAGATGAAAGACCAGGATTCAAATTCAAAGATGCTGAACTAATAGGTATACCAATGAGAATAACAGTAGGTAAAGACATAGTAGACGGAAAAGTTGAATTTGTATTAAGAGAAACTGGTGAAAAAGAGCTTATAGCTGTTGAAGATATAGAATCTAGAGTTAGAGAAGAATTCAAAAAAAATAACGTAAGATTATAATAGATTAGTTTTAGGAGGCACAATATGAGTAATGTTAGAGTAAGATTTGCTCCAAGTCCTACAGGATTTGTTCATATAGGAAGTTTAAGAACTGCTCTTTACAATTATTTATTCGCAAAAAAAATGGGCGGAGAGTATATATTAAGAGTTGAAGATACAGATAGAACAAGACTTGTTGATGGCGCTATAGAAAATATGCTTAATGCTATGAAATGGGCTGGTGTAAACCATACAGAAGGTGTTATGTTAGATGATAATGGGAATGTAGTTCAAAAAGGTGATTGCGGACCATACATCCAATCTGAAAGATTAGACATATACCAAAAATATATACAAGAACTTTTAGATAATGGTAAAGCTTACTATTGTTTCTGTACAAAAGAAAGATTAGATGAAGTGAGAGAAAAACAAAGAGAAGCAGGAGAAACTGCTAAATACGATGGTCATTGTAGAGACTTATCTAAAGAAGAAGTTGAAGCTAAAATAGCAGCTGGCGAGCCATATGTTATAAGACTTAGATTACCAGAAAATCATGTTATAAAATTCAATGACTTAGTTAGAGGAGAAACTGAATTCAATACAAATGACTTAGATGATCAAGTTTTAATAAAAACTGATGGTTTCCCAACATATCATTTCGCTGTTGTTGTTGATGATCACTTAATGGGGATAACTCATGTAATAAGAGGTGAAGAGTGGGTTTCTTCTACTCCAAAACATGTTTATTTATATGAAGCATTCGGATGGGAAGCACCATCATTCGTACATTTACCAAACATACTTAATAAAGAAAAGAAAAAATTAAGTAAGAGACATGGTGATGTTGCAGTAGAAGACTTCAAGAAAAAAGGATATTTACCAGAAGGATTAGTTAACTACGTTGCATTAGTTGGGTGGTCTCCAGAAGAAAATAAAGAGATATTCTCTATGGAAGAACTTGAACAAGCTTTCTCTATAGAAAGAGTTTCTAAGAGTGGTGGAGTATTTGACACAGAAAAATTAAACTGGGTTAACCAACACTATATGAAAGATGGAGATGATGAAGTTTTAACTAACTTAGCAATACCATTCTTAGTTGAAGCTGGTTTCGTAACGGAAGAAGAAGCTAAAGAAAAGTATGATTTCTTAAAAGGAATGGTTTCAGTTCTTAAAGAAAAATTACAATATGTAAAAGAAATAACTGACCATGCTTCAATATTCTTTGGAGATACTGTAGAATTAGAAACTGAAGAGTGTGGAGAGTTCTTAAAATTAGATCATATACCTACTTTAGTAGATGCTTTAATAGAAAAAATATCTAACTTAGACGTTTTAGATGAAGCTAGTGCAAAAGCTATGCTTAAAGAAATACAAAAAGAGCATGGTATAAAAGGTAAAAACTTATTCATGGGATCAAGAATAAGTTTAACAGGACAAATGCACGGTCCAGACCTTAATAAAATAATGGAAGTTATCGGAAAAGAAACTTGCTTAAACAGATTATCTTATGTAAAAAATAACATATTATAATATAAAAGAATTGCTGTCTATCTGATAGCAATTCTTTTGTTTTAATTTTACAAATATAAAAGAATATGTTTTTTATGCAGAAGTATTTATGTATAATAATATAAGAGATTAAATTAGTAAAATATATTTGCTACTTACAATGATTTTATTACTAAAAATAAGGTTAGAAAATGAATATATAAGGGTATAATATAACTATTACTATTTAATGGAATATATTAATTTATAAAAAATATTTAAATATACATACTAAAGAAGATATATAAACAAATTAAATTAAAGAGAAAGGAGAGATGGGAAAAATGAAGATATACAATACAATGACAAGACAAAAAGAAGAGTTTAAACCATTAGAAGAAGGAAAGGTTAAGATGTATGTTTGTGGTCCAACTGTATATAACTATATTCATATAGGTAATGCGAGACCATTTATAATTTTTGATACATTAAGAAGATACTTAGAATATAGAGGGTACGAAGTAAACTATGTTCAAAACTTTACAGATGTAGATGATAAAATAATAAAAAGGGGACATGAAGAACATATATCACCAGAAGAGGTTGCTAAAAAATATATAGAAGAATATTTTGTAGATGCTGATGGATTAGGAATAAAAAGAGCAACTACACATCCACAAGTTACAGAAAATATTGAAGAAATAATAGACTTTGTTAAAGAATTAGAGAATAAAGGATATGCTTATGCAGTAAATGGAGATGTATATTTTGATACTCAAAAATTTAATGGATATGGAAAACTTTCTGGTATAAAACAAGAAGAATTAGAAGCAGGATCAAGAATAGAAGTAAATGATCAGAAAAAACATCCAATGGATTTCGTTTTATGGAAAGCAAAAAAAGAAGGAGAGCCAGGCTGGATGAGTCCTTGGGGAGAAGGTAGACCAGGATGGCATATAGAATGTTCTGTTATGTCTCGTAGATATTTAGGAGATACTATAGATATACATGCTGGAGGACAAGATTTAAAATTCCCTCATCATGAAAATGAAATAGCACAAAGTGAAGCTAGAAGTGGTAAAAAATTCTCTAACTACTGGATGCATAATGAATATATAAATATAAATAATGAAAAAATGAGTAAATCAAAAGGTAATTTCTTCACAGTAAGAGATATATCAAAGTTATACGATTTAGAAATAGTAAGATTCTTCATGCTATCAACTCATTATAGAAATCCAATTAACTTTAGTGATGAAGTGTTAAATCAGTCTAAAGCTGGACTTGAAAGATTATACAATGCTAAGGAAAGATTAGAATTTATAATAAGCAAATTAAATGATGATGCTGAAAATAATGAAGAGTTAAAATTAGAAGAAGAATTAAGTGGATTTAGACAAAAATTCATAGAGGCTATGGAAGATGATTTAAACACTGCTGATGCAGTAAGTGCAATATTTGAATTAGCTAAATTTATGAACTCTAATGTAAATGAAAATTCAACTAAAGAATTTGCTAAAAAAGTTCTAGACGAGTTTAATGAATTAACTGAAGTTTTAAATATAGTAAGTAATAAAAAAGAAGATATATTAGATGAAGAAATAGAAAAACTAATAGAAGCTAGAACTCAAGCTAAGAAAAATAAGGATTTTAAATTAGCTGATGAAATAAGAAATGAACTATTAGAAAAAGGTATTGTACTTGAAGATACAAGACAAGGTGTTAAATGGAGAAGGGCATAAGAATGGATCAAACACAATTAATAACTATGTCACCTTTAGTATTAGCATACTTGGGAGATACTGTATATGAATCTTATATAAGAGAATACTTAATAAGAGATAATTTAAATAAGAAAGTTAATGATCTTCATAAAACTGCTATTAAATATTCTAATGCAAAAGCTCAAGCATCTATAATTCATGGTATGGTTGAAGAGTTTACAGAAGAAGAAACTAGAATATACAAAAGAGGAAGAAATCAAAAATCTCATACTTCACCTAAGAATGCAGATATAATAGATTACAAATGTGCTACTGGTTTTGAAGCATTAGTAGGATACTTATATTTAAAAGAAGATAAAGAAAGACTGGAATATATAATATATAAAGGTATTTCTATAATAGAAAATAATATGTAATAAAAAAGTATTGCCTTTTGTGCAATACTTTTTTATTTGTTGGAAAATATATTTTAATAAGATGAATACTTAACACTTTTTAAAATATTCGGTGAATAATATGATAATATAGTATAATATACTTATTAAAATTACATATGGGAGGTATATTAATGAAAGTAAAATTATTAGCACACACTCCACAACCTGAGAAAGTAATATCTATGGCAGCTAAACTTTGCTATTCTCCAGTAGGAGTAGACGAAATAGAAAAAAATCTAACAGATGAAAGTGTAGAAAAATTTTTGAATATGTTAATTAACATGGGACATGAGTCTCCATTAGAACATGTAACATTTACATTTGGAATAGAAGGAATATCTAGAAGTTGCTCTCATCAAATAGTAAGACATAGAATAGCTAGTTTCTCTCAACAGAGTCAAAGGTATGTTAAGCTAAATCAGTTTGAATACATTATTCCTCCACAAATAGAAAAAATAGAAGAAGCTAAGAAGTTATTTATTGAGTCTATGAAAAAGGACCAAGAAAATTATGATAAATTAGTTGATATACTATTTGAAAAACATTATAACGAACTAATAAAACAAGGTAAAAATGAAAATCAAGCTAAATCTCAAGCTGAAAAAATAGCAATAGAGGATGCAAGATATGTATTCCCAAATGCATGTGAAACTAAAATGGTATTTACTATAAATATTAGAAGTTTATATAATTTCTTTGATCATAGATGTTGCGAAAGAGCTCAATGGGAAATTAGAGCGCTTGCAACAGAAATGCTAAGACAAGTAAAAGAAGTCGCACCTATACTGTTTAAAAACTGTGGGCCTAAATGTGTAAAAGGACCATGTACAGAAGGAAAGATGACTTGTGGAAATATAGTCGGCATAAGGGAAAAATTTAAAAATTTATAGGCGGTGAATGATTTTGACAAATATAGAGGGTAGAAATCCTGTAATAGAAGTTTTAAGAAGTGATAGACAAATCGACAAAATAATGATTGCAAATGGAGCGAAAGAAGGATCAATAAAGAAAATAATAGGAATGGCTAAAGATAAAAATATAGTTGTTCAATATGTTAATAAAAGTAAATTAGATGAAATTAGTACAAGTCATGCACATCAAGGTGTAATAGCTATAGTAAGTGACTATAAGTACTATGAGTTAGAAGAATTAATAGAAAATGCTAAAAATAAAGAAGAGGATATGTTTTTTATAATTTTAGATGAAATTACTGATCCACACAATTTAGGAACAATAATTAGAACAGCAGATGCAGTTGGTGCTCATGGTGTAATTATACCAAAGAGAAGGTCTGTTCATATAACTCCTGTTGTTGCTAAGGCATCTGCAGGAGCGGTTGAATACGTACCAGTTTGTAAAGTAACCAATATAGTTAATACAATAAAAAGATTAAAAGAAGAAGGCCTATGGATAGCAGCAGCAGATATGGATGGTGAAGTATTCTATGATCAAAATCTTACTGGACCATTAGGGTTAGTTATTGGAAGTGAAGGTTTCGGTATATCTAGATTAGTAAAACAAAACTGTGACTTTACTGTAAAAATGCCAATGACAGGTAAAGTTACATCATTAAATGCTTCTGTAGCAGGAGGAATCCTTCTATATGAAATATTTAGGCAAAGAAATAAGGGACAAAAGTAATTTAAAATGAGGAGAATTAATAAAAATTCTTACATAATAATAGATGGTTACAATATTATAAACGCATGGGAACAATTAAAAGAACTTTCTAAAGATGATTTAGAAGGAGCTAGAGAAAGATTAATTCACTATATTATAGAATATGCTCAATATACAGGAAAAAAAGCAATAGTAGTATTTGATGCTTATAATGTGAAAAATTCAAAAGAAAAAATAGAAGAAAGAAAATATATAACCATAGTTTACACAAAAGAACATCAAACAGCAGATAGTTATATAGAGAAATATATTAGTTCTCTATCGAAATATGACAATATAGAAGTAGCTACAAGTGACTATGCAGAGCAACAAATTATTCTGGGAAAAGGGGCAACTAGAATATCAGCTAGAGAACTTAAACTATATATCGACAGTACAATGGTAAAAATTAAAGAAGAACAGCAAAAACATAAGCAAAAAATTCAACGAAATTTCTTGGAGGAAAGGTTAGATAAAGAAATATTGTCGAAACTTGAGAACATTCGTAGAAACCGTTGAAATCACTAAGTTTCGTAGACTATAATATACTTATGAAACGATAAATTGGGGGAGATTTTAATGTTGGTAGCTAAAGATAATGATTACGAAATCTTGGATAATAATCAACAAGATGAGTACAATATTGTATTAAAAGCAAGTAATGGGGATAAAATAGCATTAGAATATATTATCACAAAATATAAAAACTTTGTAAAAGCAAAGGCAAAATCCTACTTTTTGGTAGGTGCTGATAAAGAAGATATTATTCAAGAAGGTATGATAGGTTTGTATAAAGCAGTAAGAGATTTTGATGGAAGTAAAACAAATTCATTTAAATGCTTTGCTGAAATTTGTATTACTAGACAGATAATAACTGCAATAAAAACTGCAACAAGACAGAAACACATACCTCTTAATTCATATGTTTCTTTAAATAAGCCTATTTATGACGAAGAGTCAGAAAGAACTCTTTTAGACATAATAGCAACTAGTATCGTTACTGATCCAGAGGAACTAATTATAAGTAAAGAAGAATTGAGAAATATTGAAAGTAAAATGAATGATTTGTTAAGTGATTTAGAACTTGAAGTATTAGAACTGTACTTAAATGGAAAGTCTTATCAGTATATTGCGGACAAGCTTGACAGAGATGTTAAATCAATAGACAATGCTCTTCAAAGGGTCAAGAGAAAATTGGAAAAACATCTTGAAAACAGGAATGATTAATAGTAAAATACTTAACATAGGCTTATAGTAAGCATTTTAATTATATTTAAATATAACAGGAGGTATTTTAAAATGGCTAAGGCTAAATTTGAAAGAAATAAACCACATGTTAATATAGGAACAATAGGTCACGTTGACCACGGTAAAACTACATTAACAGCTGCAATAACAAAAACATTACATGAAAGATATCAATTA
>NZ_JAGHFM010000165.1 GCF_017888745.1 Terrisporobacter sp.
AATGGATTGACCTGTAATTATAAAGAATACTATTCTTTTAGAAGTACAATTGTTTCTATGATAAGTTATTTAAGTGATCTAAATGAAATAGAATATGTGATAAAACAAGGAGAAATGCTTTATTATTCTAAAAAAGCATAATTTATGATAAAATATATATGATTTCAAAACTAGTATAAAGGGTGAATAATATGAAGTATGAAAAATGGGATGAAGTATTAGCTCCTTATGAACATGCTGTTCAAGAACTAAAGGTGAAATTTAAGAATATAAGACAAGAGTTTCTTACAAAGGGTGAGTATTCTCCTATTGAATTCGTAACAGGTAGAACAAAAAAAATCTCATCTATAATATCAAAAGCAAATAGATTGGATGCTGAAGATATTGAAAAAGAAATTGAAGATATAGCAGGAATAAGAATAATGTGTCAGTTTGTTGAAGATATTTACACATTAGTAGATTTAATAAAGGCTAGAACAGATATGACTGTAATATATGAAAAAGACTATATTACTAATTTTAAAGAGAGTGGTTATAGAAGTTACCACGTTATAATCAACTATCCCATAAATTCTATAGCAGGGTACAAAGAAATAATTTGTGAAATTCAAATAAGAACATTAGCAATGAATTTCTGGGCTACTATAGAACATTCTTTAAAATATAAATATGAGCATTACATACCGGAGGATGTTGCTGTGAGACTTAGGAGAGCTGCAGATGCTGCTTTCTTATTAGATCAAGAAATGAGTGAAATAAGAGAAGAGATTATGAAGGCTCAAGTAATGTTTCAGGCAAAATCTATAACAATAAGAGAAGTTTTAGTAATGATACAAGAATTATATGATTTAGGGGAAATTAGTAGAGCAATAAATTATCAAAGAAGACTTGATAGAATTGATAGTCAAAAAGATATAAAAGAAATTGAAGCTTTAAAGAAAGAAGTTGAAGAAATATTACAGTACTATAAAGGTACAAAAATAGATTATTAATGGGGGCTGTCTTAATAAATTTAAGGCAGCTTTTTATTAGTAGGAAGGATGTAAGTATGAGTTTATATGCGATAGGTGATCTACATTTTTCTACCTCGGTAAACAAGCCTATGGACATATTTGGAGGAAATTGGGATAATCACCAAAACAAAATAATAAGTAATTGGAAAGAAATTATAACTGAAGATGATACAGTATTAGTACTTGGAGACACATCTTGGGGTATGAATATGAATGAAGCCAAAGAAGATCTTGATATAATAAATAATCTTCCAGGTCATAAGATTTTTATAAAAGGAAATCATGATTTTTGGTGGTCTTCTCTTAGCAAACTAAAAAAAATGTATGGTGAAATGACATTTTTACAAAATAGCTTTTATAAATATGAAAACTTAGGTATATGTGGAAGTAGAGGATGGCTTTGTCCAAATGAAGTCAAATTTGATAAAGATGATGAAAAAATATATAAAAGAGAAATATTAAGATTAAAGATGTCATTAGATTCAGCAATTAAAGCAGGATGTGAAGAGTTAATAGTTATAACTCATTATCCACCAACAAATGATAAATTAGATGAATCAGAATTCACAAAACTTTATGAGCAGTATAATGTGAAAATAGTTATATATGGTCATTTACATGGACAAGAATCTTTTGATATGGGCCTTAAAGGTATGAGAAATAATGTAGAGTATATATTGGCATCGTGTGATTACATAGATTTTAAACCTATAAAAATAATGGAGTAAGAATTAAGAAAAATGTAAATACTATTAAACATAATGTCTAAGAACTAAATGTGGGGAATATTAGCAATTTTATTTATTTTATAAAGGAGTGTTAATAAATGAGATGGATATTAGTATTTATACTTTTATATCTTATACCACTGACGGTACTCTTTAAAAATTATAAAAATTTTAAACGAGCGTGTATTTATGGAAGTATTTATATTGTCTTAGCTACTACAATAGTAATAAGTAATATATATTTAAGCGGGATAAAGATTATAGAAGAAACGCTAGATTATGAAAATGATTTGGTTTTAGAAACTTATTTAGATTACTATGAATCAAACTATGAAACGGAAGTAAAATCTTCAAAAAATCTAGATTTACAAAAAATAGATGAATTCAAAAAGGATATATATTCTATTGAAAGAGTAGCATTGATTCCTATGAGAGATTGTCTTCCTTATACAAATAATCTACAAAAAAGTTTATCTAACCTAACAAGTATTAAGAGTGATGTTGTCTATGCAATGGAAATGTGTAAAGATGTAGTAAAGGTTTATGATGAAATGGAAGTACCTAGACTCTCTAAAGAAGAGTATATAAAAGTATTGGATACAGCTAGGTTGAATTTTAAAAGAGCTTATGAATTAAGAACATTGGCTATGGAAAATTCAATTATGTTGATTGATACTAAGAATCCAATTTATATTAATAAAATTAATCAGTATTTAAAATTATCAGATAAAGAAATACATAGTTTTAAAGAAAATATAGAAAATTTAAAATTAAATATAGATAAAAAATAAAGTTTTGCAAATTAAACTTATTTCTAATGGGCTGTCGCATTAACAATTTTGAATTGTCATGTGACAGTTCTTTTTTATTGTATATTTACAATTTAATACTATACACATAGAATAGAAATAATTAAAATATATACTGTGAAGATAATAATATTAATATGACTGTTTTTGATTTAAACTTATTAATATGATATAATTATTTTTTCATAAAGAGGGTGATATAATGAGTAATTTAAACATCTGTATAGATATAGATGGAACTATAACTAGTCCATATCATTTCATTTCTTACCTCAATGAAATGTGTAATAAAAATATAAAAGAAAAAGATATTACTACAGTTTATTGGTCTAAGTTATATGATGAAGACAGTGATAAATTAATGAAGAAATTTCATGATAAATATATGTATTCATATGATGAAGCTGAACTTGTAGAGAATGCATTAGAGGTATTAGAGGATTTATATAGAGATAATAATCTTTATTTTGTAACCGCAAGGGGAGAAGAGTTAAAGGATATAACTTTAAATTGGTTAAAGAAGAAAGAACTATCTAAAATTCATATTTATATGCTTGGTAGTGATTATAAAATAGATAAAGCAAAAGAATTAAATTGTGATATTTTTATAGAAGATAATCCTTTAAATGCTATGCAATTAGCACAGTGTGGAATAAAGGTATTATTAATAGACACAAATTATAATAAAGATATATACCATGAAAACATAACGAGAGTTAAGGATTGGAAACAGATAAAAGAAATAATAAATAATATATAGTTTATATTTATTGAAAAGGAGGCGGAAGATTATGATACAGCTTAAGTTAAAGAATAAAAAGGGCCAGTTTAACGTTAGTAGTAAAGAAGTAAAGGATATATTGGAAATTAGGTCAGATATAGATTTAGTACAAGATATATCAAATACTACTAATCAATCAAATATAATGGTATTTGACTGTAAACTAGCTGAAAGTATATTTTCAAAAGAATTAGCTATTCAGCTTATAGAAGAATCATCTGGAGAATTAGATGAATCATTTTTTGATTTATTCTTTGAAGATGTAAAAGCCTTCTTGAAAGATACTACAGATGAGATCGAAGCGGAGTTACAAGAGTTATATTTAGTTGATAATATTAGATGTTGCTTTGATATATATAGTATTAACGATGAATTTACAGATTTTAAATTCGTATTCGTTGTTAGTTTTAAAGATATAGGTATAGCTAATCTAGAAAATTTAGCTAGGATAGTATCTAAAAGACAATTAGTAGGAGCGTCTAAATTTTATTGTTAAAAATTAATATATTAATTAAACCACATCTATATTTTATAGTTGTGGTTTTTATTTTATAAGATAAGGCAAAGAGTTATGCGATTTTTTATATTAATTTTGTTAAAAAAATAATAAATTTTTAGTAGTAATATGTTTGAAAAAACAATATATCTCTACAAATATATATATTCAATTTATATATTAAAAGTATTTTTAGTATTATTAATATAG
>NZ_JAGHFM010000166.1 GCF_017888745.1 Terrisporobacter sp.
GAAGAAAAATAGTAACAAAATCTAACTATAAGTGTAACAAAATAGTAAAAAAATAAAAAATTTATTTGATAAAAATAATAAAAATACATAGTTACATTTTGTTACTATTTTTCTTCATAATTTTATATTTATAATTAATTATTTACCTGCTATAGAAAGTCCTTCCACAATCACTGATGGAGATCCAACATTACTCATAGGAAATTTCAAATCATTTCCAACTACTATTATATTCTTAAGTAAATCAAAATAATTTCCAGCCAAAGTTATTTGTTCAACTGGGAATGACTTCTTTCCACCCTCTACATAGAAACCTTTCGCTGCCAGTGAGAAATCTCCACTTACAGTATTAGCTCCCGAGTGAAGTCCTGCTAAGTCTGTGATTATTACACCTTCTCCAATTTCCTTCATCAAATCATCAAATGACATACTACCCTTTTGTAGATATAGATTACTTTCACTTACTCCCACAGATGATGCATAAGAAGACTTAAATCCATTACCAGTAGTCTTTACACCTTGTTTGTGGGCAGTTTTTAAGTTATGAAGTAATGTTACTAATTTTCCATTTGAAACTAATCCTTTTGTAAATGTAGCCACACCTTCATCATCGAAAGGAGCTGATGCAAGCCCACCATCCATTAATGGATCATCAATTATTGTAACAACTTCAGATGCTATCATTTCACCTTCTTTACCTTTTAAAAGTGATAAACCTTTTTGAGCTGCGTCACCACTGAATGTACACGCAAATGTTTCTAAAAGTTGAACCATTGCTTCATTGTAAATTATAGTTTTATAACTTCCTGATGGTATACTTTTCCCTCCTAATTTAGATAAAGCTTCCTTAACACCTTCTTTGGCAATTTTAGCAGGATTTACTTCATCTATAGAAGATGCTAGCACATATCCTACTCCATCATTTTTTCCATTTTCATCTTCTACAACTGGTACTACATAAGATGTAAGGATATTATCTTTATTGGAAAGTTCTAGACCTTTCGTATTATATATACCATAATTTGATGAAGAATAAGAAATTTTACATCCGTTTATATTTACAACTTTGTCAGAATAATTTTTAGCTTCTTTTTCTAAATTAAGAGCTAAATCTATCATTTTTGCTGGATCTATATTTTCCAATTCTTTAGAATAAGTTTTTACTTCACTGTATTTTTCATCACCTTCATATATAAATTGAACATCTTCATTTTCAATTAAGGCAGCACTATTTTTTGCACTGTTTATCAACATATCTATGGTAGATTCATCAAGTATTTCAGTGAAAGAATAACCCATTTTTCCATTTATTTTTCCTCTAAAAGAAAGTCCAAATGATTTAGATAAATTATATTTTTCAACTTCTCCTTCATATACACTTATGCTTATACTTTCGCCATCACTATAATAAACTTCACATTCATTAAATCCGCTATCTATTGCTTTTTTAAATAATAAGTTTTTAAAATCTAAAAAATTCATCTATTCTTCACTCCTTCCACCAACAGTTATCTCTTTAACTCTTATCATAGGCTGACCTACGTTAGTTGGAATAGAGCCAGATGATGAACCGCACATTCCTTGAGCTTGAGCTAAATTATCTCCTACCATGTCTATATTCATAAGGACTTGGCTACCTTTACCTATTAAACTTGCACCTCTTACTGCTTCTTTAATCTCTCCATTTTTCACTAAATATCCTTCAGCTACAGCAAAGTTAAACTCTCCAGTTACTGGGTTTACAGAACCACCACCCATTTTTTTAGCATAAAGACCATCATCTATTGATTTTATTATATCTTCTACTTTATCTGTTCCTGCTGCTATGTATGTGTTTGTCATTCTAGAAGTTGGTGCAAATTTATAACTTTGTCTACGAGAACTTCCAGTAGGTGCCATGTTCATTCTTCTTCCATTCAGTTTATCTATCATATATGATTTTAAAATTCCATTTTCTATTAAAACATTTCTTTGAGTAGGATTACCTTCATCATCTATATTACTTGATCCCCAATGATTTGTTAGAGTTCCATCATCAATAGCAGTTACTTTAGTAGATGCAATTTGCTCTCCTAATTTATCTGTAAATACTGAATTTCCTTTAGCAACTGATGTTGCCTCTAGAGAATGACCACAAGCTTCATGGAATATTACTCCACCAAATCCGTTGTCTATTGCCACTGTCATCTTACCAGCAGGACAATTTTTAGCATTAAGCATAGTATAAGCTACCCTTGATGCTTCTTTTCCATAGTACTCTGGGTCTACATCTTCAAATAATTCAAATCCCTTGCATGCTCCAGGTCCTTCAAATCCTGTTTGATTTTCGTTACCTCTTGATGCTACTGAAGTTATTCCAAGTCTAGTTCTCACTCTGCTATCTTCTATATATAATCCTTCAGTATTTGCAATTAGTACGTTTTGCTCCTTGTCTGAGTAGTTTATACTCACTTGTGATATTTCACTGCTGTATTCTTTGGCACTTTTATATGCTTTTTTCATTACATTTATTTTATCTTGGTAATCCACACTACTAGGATATAGTTTAATAGGATTTATATTTGTTGTAACTTTACAGTTATTTATCACTACCATTTTCTCATCAGATAAACTACCTAATGCTAAGGCTGCTTTGTAGGCAGTATCTAACATTGAGCTTAGTGAGTTGTCGTTAGTGTATGCGTATACACTTTTTAGTCCCTTGAAAATTCTTATTCCTATTCCGTAAGTTCTTCCTCCTAGGATATTTTCTATTTTACTATCTATTATACCAATGTTGTTTGTTATACAATCTTCTTCGAATATTTCTGCAAAATCTCCACCAGTTACTAGGCACTTTTCAAGTACTTGTGTGGCTATTTGTTTTGTGATCATATTGTTCCTCCTGTTTTTTTGTATATGTATATTATACCAATTTTAGGGTAAAATTTAACATAATAAAAAGGCATTACATTTTTGTAACGCCTTTTGCTTATTTTATGAATTATTATATGGTAATAAATAAATATTTAAAATACTATCTTACCTTTTATTTATTCTTTATGATCTATTATTGTTTTTGAAGTATCTAAATCTTGATTTAAACATCTTTGACTGTTTATTCTCTCTAATATAAGCATTTCATTTAAAATACCTTTTATTTGATTTGTTACACTCTCTAATTCTAGTTTTTTATCTTTTAATTTTGAATTAGGTTTAACATCTTCCACTTTTTCAATATGGTCTATTATTGTTTTTGTTGTATCTAAATCTTGGTTTAAACATCTTTGACTGTTTATTCTTTCTGATACTAACATCATATTTAATAGCCTTTTTCCTTCTTGGATTAAATTATCCATTTCTTCTTCTGTAAATTCTTCACTAGTTTCTTTATGATCTATTATTGTTTTTGTTGTATCTAGGTCTTGATTTAAACATCTTTGACTATTTATTCTTTCTGAAACTAGTATCATTTTTAATAAATTACCTAATTCACCTTTTAAATTATTTAAAGATTTATTTAAATTCATATTATCACCTCAGTACTATTTTACACATTTTTACGTGATTTTCCTATAAAAACTTTTAATTTTTTGCCATTTTTTGATAAATACCATTTTTTCATTAGATAAGTTTACAAGCACAGGTGATGTATTATACCAATAATTGGTGAGATGTTAATATATTGACTTATTATTGCATAAATTTAGTCTACTAAATAATTCCCAATTTATTTTTTATCTCAGGTAAATATTTTAGAAATGCAGTATAAAAATCTTCTTTTATATTAATACGATAACAACTGTCTAATAAAATTTGATTAATTTCCTCAAGTTCTTTTTCATCTCTTACAAACTTTAAACGGAAAGTTAATGCTTTAATAAATTTATACCACTCTAAAATAAATTTTTTATTATCATCATAATTTTCAATTCCTATCCATTCACTTACTTTAACATCTTTTAAATTCTCTTTAGGACAGTTTCCTACTTGTAAAAAGTACTTATAGCTGTCATCTTTATACACTCTTCCAAGAGGAAATAGACGACAAATATTTGGTCGTTTAGAATGGATTGTACATCTTCCTTCTTTGTTTAAAAAACTACACTTTTTGTTATGATCTTGCATTTTTAAGTATGGTAGTAAAATTTTATTATTTTCACGTAATTCAATCTTGTCTCCTAATAGTTCATCAAATTCTACACCTAGATAGTTTACCATTTCATAAATATCAAAAGGTGTAAGTACTACTAAGTCTCCCACATCACAACAACAATCACTGCATCC
>NZ_JAGHFM010000167.1 GCF_017888745.1 Terrisporobacter sp.
CTTGTACTTGTAAAGAAATAAGAAGAGCAGAAATGATGTTTAGAAAAAGTGGTATAAGTGAAGAGTTTGCCAAGAAGACTTTTCATAATTTTGATTTTAGTAGAAATATACAAGTTTTAAATGCTTACACTAAATCAATTGAATATACGAAAAATTTTAATAGTATTAAATCCACTAGAAAAAATAGCATTATTCTAATGGGAAGTGTAGGTGGTGGGAAGTCTCATCTTTCATTCGCCATTGCCAACGAACTTATGAAAAATAGTGTTGGTGTAATATATATGGGATACAGAGAGACGGTTATGAAGATTAAGCAAAATATTATGAATATGGAAAATTATGATAAACTCATGAGTACATATAAAAATTGTAAGGTGTTGCTGGTGGATGATCTTTTTAAGGGGAATATAACTTCCAGTGATCTTAATATTTTTTTCGAAATAGTAAATCATAGATATTTTAATAATTTGCCTATGATTATTAGTACAGAAATACTCATGTCTGATTTACTTAAAATTGATGAAGCTATAGGAAGTAGAATAATGGAGATGTGTGCTGATTATAGTATTGAGCTTAAGGGGAGCAAGTTAAACTATAGGATTTATGGATAGGGATAAAATTTTGAGGAGGTTTTTATGGAGGTTAGAAGAGAAGATATTCCAGATGATATGTTAAGTATGGTAGATATAATAGGTATGGATAAATTTTTAGATGTGAGTAAGATTTATGGTGGATATGCTGTTTATATACCTATTTACAAAAGTATTATAAGACAGGCTAGAAACAGAGAAATTCTGAGTAAATATGATGGGTATAATATAAGAGAGCTTGCTAATATTTATGGTATAAGTGCTAATCATATTTATCATATAGTGAAAAATAATAAAATATAATGTAATCGACAAATTACAACAAAAAAATAGTATAAAATACTGTAAAATAGCATGTAGAATATTTTATAAATTTATTTATTAATTAATATGTTATATTTTATAATCAAAAGCGAATTCTAAGCAACGGACGAAGTCGTTGGCGACATGAGCGAAGCGAATTTTATAACTTTAACTGAAACCTAAATAGATATATAATATATTAATAGGTAATAAATACATATAAAAAAATATAGACAAAGGTATATGAATTATGGAAATTGGATTTATAATAGAAGAATTTATTTTAAACTATGGGCTTATAAGCATATTCATAATAGTAGCACTGGAATATGCAAACTTACCTTTACCTAGTGAGATAGTTTTACCTCTTGCTGGAATATTATCGACTGAATACAATATGAATGTAATCTTAGTCATATTAGTATCGATACTTGGAGGGATAGTAGGCTCTTTAACCAATTATTATCTAGGATATAAGTTTGGTAATCCTTTAATTTATGCTTTGAAAAGCAAATATCCTAAAACTCAAAGAGCAATAAAAGAATCTTATAGGTTTATGGAAAAGTATGAAAATATATCTGTAATGTTATCTAGACTTGTACCTATTGCTAGAACTTTTATATCTATAGTAGCAGGAGTTACTAGGATGAATATAATGTCATTTGTGTTTTATTCAACAATAGGTATATCCATATGGAATATTCTATTAATATTAATTGGATATATAATAGGTGATAATATGGATAAGATTACTTATATATTAGGAACTTATTCAAAAGTTGTGGCAGTATTATTAGTATCAGTAGCTGTAGTTTATTTAATAATTAGAAAAAATAAAAGTAAAAATGTAGAAGAGGAAGATAAAATTATTTATAAATAGTTTTAAAATAAAATTACATAAGAGATGATGGGAGATGAAGATATGGCAGTTTTAGTAACTGGAGGAGCAGGATATATAGGAAGTCACACAGTAGTTGAACTATTAAATGATAATAAAGATGTAATTATAGTAGATAATTTTTCAAATAGTTGTCCTATAGTTCTTGATAGAATAAGAGAAATAACAAAAAAAGATTTTAAATTTTATGAAGTTGATACAACTGATGAAGAAAAACTAGAAGTAGTTTTTAAAGAAAACAATATAGATTCAGTAATTCATTTTGCAGCTCATAAAGCAGTGGGAGAATCTGTTGCAAAACCATTAATGTACTACACTAACAATATAGTAAATACATTAACTGTTTTAAATTTAATGAAGAAATATAATGTAAATAAATTTGTATTTAGTTCGTCTGCAACAGTTTATGGAGATCCGCACACTTGTCCTATTACAGAGGATTTCCCACTATCAACAACTAACCCATATGGTGCAACTAAGTTAATGATAGAAGATATGTTAAGAGATATAGCTAAGGCTGATCCTACTTTTAATGTTGCAATTCTTAGATATTTCAATCCTGTAGGAGCACATGAAAGTGGACTAATGGGAGAAGACCCTAATGATATACCAAATAACTTAATGCCTTATGTTTCACAAGTAGCAGTAGGGAAATTAAAAGAGTTAAGTGTATTTGGAGATGATTATGATACTCATGATGGTACAGGTGTAAGAGATTATATTCATGTAGTTGATTTAGCTCAAGGCCATCTAAAAGCTTTAGACAAGCTTGATGATTTACCAGGAATAGTTACATATAATTTAGGAACAGGCAATGGCTACAGTGTTCTTGATATGGTGAAAGCTTTTAGCAAAGCTTGTGGCAAAGATGTAAAATATAAAATAGTCGATAGAAGACCAGGAGATGTGGCTATGTGCTATGCAGATCCTAAAAAAGCTAATGAGGAGCTTGGTTGGAGTGCTAAGTATAATATAGAAGATATGTGTAATGATGCTTGGAGATGGCAGAGTAATAATACTAATGGATATAAAGAAGTTGTAGAAGAAGTAGTGGTAAGTGCTGAATAGTATAAAAGGTCAAGGATATTCCTTGATCTTTTTTATATTTAAGGTATTATAAATTATCTGAATTGAGGATAATTTATAATACCAACTGATAATTTTGAGCAACGGACGAAGTCGTTGGCGATATGAGCGAAGCGAATTTTTTATTTATAATTACTCTTTATATTGAATGAAATTGAAAAATATGCCATAATTATATTGTTCAAAAAATGAAAGGTAAAAGAGGGGAATATGAAAGAGTATAAAATATTAAAGTACATATATGAAAATTTAAATGCATCTCAAAGACAAATGAGCGAAAAGTTAAATATTTCTATAGGGAGTGTAAATAACCTAATAAAGAATATGAGTAACGAAGGTTTAATCAATATTCAAATTAAAGATAGTAAATATAGTTATAGCTTAAGTGAAAAAGGAATATCTAAATTAGAAGAATATGTGAAGGCTTCAAAATTAGATAAAATATCAATAAATAATGACGAATTTAGAAAAGTTAAACAAGCTGTTATATTAGCAGCTGGTGAAAAGAAGATATTTGGTAAACCAGTATCATTTTTAAGTTTAGAAGATGGAAAAATTATTGATAGGGTTATTAATATATTAAATAACAATGGTATAGAAAAGATAGTTATAGTAACGGGGTATAAAAGTGAATTCTTTGATGAGTATAAAAATAATAAATCTATTTTCTTAGTGAAAAATGATAGATACAAATGGACAGGAACTATGCATTCTTTATCATTAGCAAAAAAATATATTGATGATGATTTTTTACTAATAGAAAATGATATGGTATTTGAAGAAAGGGCCATAACAGAGTTATCAAATAATCATAATAGAGATTGTATGTTAATTACCAGTGAAAGTGGTTCTGGAGATGAGGCTTTAGTTGAAATCAGGGATGGATATGTTTATAAAATGTCTAAAGATATTCATCAATTTAATAAGATAGATGGAGAGATGATTGGTTTAAGTAAAATCTCATATGATGTGTTCAATAAGATGTTAGAACTATTTAAATATAACAAAAACCCATATCTTAATTATGAATATGCATTAGTGGATATTGGACGAGATTATAAGATAGGATATATAAAGCCAGACGGATTAGTTTGGAGTGAAATAGATAATGAGGAACATTATAATAGAACAATTAAATATATTTATCCTAAGTTAAAACGTAAAGAAGAAGAAGTTAAAATTAATACATTAAAAAATATATTATGCAATGAATTAAATATTAATAAAAATGAAATAGAAAAAATTACTGCTGTAGGTGGTATGACAAATAAAAACTTTAAAGTAACTTTGAATAAAGTAGATTACATATTAAGGATTCCAGGTAATGGAACTGAGGAAATGATAAGTAGAACTAATGAAAGGCATAATAGTTTGTTGGCAAATAGATTAGGAATAGATACAGATATATTACACTTTAATGAGATAAGTGGAATAAAGTTATCGAAATTTATAAATAATGCAGAAACTATAAATCCTAAAACGGCTAAAAGAGAAGATAATATGTTGCTTGTGACAGATATATTAAAAAAATTGCATAATTCAGATATTGAATTTAATAATAGATTTGATGTTTTTGAATTAATAGAGGAATATGAAATTCTACTAAATAAAAATAATGGAAAGAATTATGATGACTATATAGTTGTTAAAGAGAAGGTTTTAAATTTAAAAAATATTTTAAATGACTTAGGAATAGAGTTAAGACCTTGTCACAATGATACAGTTCCAGAGAATTTTGTTAAAGATGGTGAAAGATTATATTTAATAGATTGGGAATATTCGGGAATGAATGACCCTATGTGGGATTTGGCTGCACATATATTAGAATGTAATTTTTCAGAAGAAGATGAAGAATTATTCTTAGATACATACTTCAATGGAAAAACTGAGGAAAAGTATAAGACGAAAATATTAATATTTAAAATATGTCAAGATTTTCTATGGAGTATTTGGACTAATATTAAGGAAGCTCAAGGTGATGACTTCGGTACTTATGGAGAAAATAGATATAATAGAGCAAAATTAAATTTAGATAAAATAATTAATTAGAATATGGGGGAGTAAAAGTGGAAGATTATAGTAGATTAGAATATAGGTCTATCCAGAATAGAGGTATATTTACAGGTGTAACATCAGGTGTATTTTGGGGATTAGATACTGTATTAACAGGAATTGTTTTAGGAATGTCTCCTATGATAGATACTAAAGAAGCAATTTTTTTAGCGCCATTTATAAGTGCATTTTTACATGATGTTTTTTCAAGCATGTGGATGTTTATATATATGATTTTCACAAAACAACTTGAAGCAGTTATAAAGGCATTAAAAACGAGAAGTGGTAAATTTATATGTATTGCATCTATATTTGGTGGGCCTATAGGAATGGCATGTTATCTGTTAGCTATAAAGTATATAGGGGCAGGATACACAGCTAGTATTTCTTCTATATATCCAGCTGTAGGTGCTTTTTGGGCATATTTATTTTTAAAGGATAAATTAAGCAAAAGAGGAGTTGTAGGACTTTGTTTAAGCATATCGTCAGTAATAGTTTTAGGATATTCTCCTGACAAAATATCAAATGGTAACTATGTATTAGGCTTTGCTTTAGCATTAGGATGTGTTTTAGGATGGTCTTTAGAAAGTGTTATTTGTGCCTATGGTATGAAGGATGATGAAGTAAATCCTGCTCAAGCTCTTCAAATAAGACAGTTAGTATCAGCATTATTTTATGGTATAATAATAATTCCTTTAGTAGGTGGTTTAGAAGTAACAAGTATAGTTTTTACATCAAAGGTATCAATTTTTATATGTATCATAGCTTTAGTTGGAACTGTATCTTATATGTGTTATTATACTTCTATAGATACTGCGGGACCGGTAAAAGCAACTGCTTTAAATATAACATACTCAATTTGGGCTATAATATTTGATGTTATTTTATTAGGAAATCCAATTACTTTAAAACTGATTATATGCAGTTTAGTTATAATTATAGGATCAGTTTTAGTTTCTAAAAATTAATTTGAAGGAGAGATATAATGAGGGCAATACTTTTAGCAGCGGGAATGGGGACTAGATTACGCCCCCTAACTTTAACAACACCAAAGTCTTTAATAAGTGTAAATGGACAACCTATGCTAGAAAGACAAATAGAGTTTCTAAAAGAAAAGGGTATTGATGAAATAATAGTTGTTACAGGATATTTAAAAGAAAAATTTGAATACTTAAAAGAAAAATACAATGTGAGGCTTGTTCATAATGATAAGTATGATAAGTACAATAATATATATACCATGTATTTGGTAAGAGAGTATTTAAGCGATACTTATGTAATTGATGCAGATGTATATTTAAATCGAAACTTTATAGATGAAAATATAAATAATTCTACTTATTTTAGTGGATATAAGACTAATTTTAAAAATGAGTGGATTTTACACTATGATGAAAGTAACAAAGTGAAAGAAATTGAAGTAGGGGATGATGAAGGATATATTCTATCGGGAATATCTTACTGGAGTAAATCTGATGGAGAAAAGATTGTAAGAAAACTAGAAGAAGTAGTGAACTCTAATAAGTTTCATGAATTATATTGGGATGATATAGTAAAGTCTAATATTTCTAATTTAGATGTATACATACGTAAAATAGAAAGTGATGATTCTTATGAGATAGATTCTTTAGAAGACTTAAAATTTGTAGAAAATGCTATATGCAATGAATATAAGTAATAATTATGAATGTATATAGGATTAAAAAGTATAACAGTTTATAAATAGGAAGAGCATGTATTTTTATATGCTCTTTTTTATTATATTGATGTAATATGTAAAAATATGGTACAATTAATTGATACTATAGTTATCATAAAAATATCTACAAATATACATATCAGAACATAAAGTTGATTAATATCTTTTTTATAATCATGACTTATCATAGTTTTTTAATTATTTAATGAAAAATAAAAAATCTTATTAATTAGTTAACAAAACGATAAAAAGTAAATGGGGGAATTTATGAATTTAAGAATTAAATCTTTTTTTGCACTATTATTGTGCCTTATAATAGCATCACAGGGTATTGTTACTTTCACTTATGCAGAAGATAATACTATTTTAGTAGAAGGAGAGGGTTCAGAGGGGCTTGATGTAGATGTCCAATCAAGTATAGAAGAACAATCAAATACAGCAGAAGAGTCTAACTTAGGAGAACAACATAGTATAGAAGAAAATACAGAAGGACTTGATGTAGATAAACAATCAAGTACAGAAGAAAAGCAAAACAAAGAAGAATCAAATATAGAAGGAGAGCCTGACCCAGGAGAAAATAAAGGTTATAGTATGGGTGGATCACCTTCTGGAAAAATACCTAATTATAATATGAATGCAAGGGTTGCTATGAATGATGATCTTATAGGCATGGGAACAGTTAAAGCAAGCACTTTAGATGTTAGACAAAAACCTTCTACATCATCTAATAAATTAGGGAGTTTAAAAAATGGTGAAACTATCGAGATAATTAGTAGGGCTAAGGATTGGTATAAAATTAATTATAATGGGAAGTTAGGGTATGTATCATCAGCTGATATTAATCTTATTCCATTTGAAAAAGGTATTGACGTAAGTAAATGGAATGGTAAAATTGATTGGAATAAAGTAAAGGCTGACGGTATAGACTATGTTATAATTAGAGCTGGATATGGTATTTCTGATGTGGATCCTATGTTTTATGAAAATATGAAAGGAGCTACTAACGCAGGTCTTAAAGTAGGTGTTTACTGGTTTAGTTATGCTTATAGCCCTGAAAGAGCTAAGTTAGAAGCACAAAAGTGTTTAGATGTAATATCACCGTATAAGAATAATATTTCTTATCCTGTATTTTTTGATTATGAATATGATAGTGTAGATTATGTGAAAGAAAAATATGAAATAACAGTTACAAAAGAACTTGGTAGTCAAATTGCTAATTCGTTTATGAGTACTATAGAATATAATGGTTATGAGACAGGTTTATATACTAATTATGATTTTAGTAGTAGATATTTTTCAGATGAAGTATTGTGTGATAATAACTTGTGGATAGCTCAGTATAGATCTGAATGTACGTTTGAAAAGCCATATATTATATGGCAATATACTGAAAATGGTAAAGTAAATGGTATAAACTCAGATGTAGACTTAAACTATTCAACTTTAAAGTTTAATAAATATAATGGTGAAGGAACAGGTTGGGTAAAGAAAAATAATAATACCTACTTCGTAAAAGATAATGGTCATAAGGCTGTGGATTGGAATCAGATAGGTGGAAAATGGTATTACTTTAATAAATCAGGAGTAATGCAAACAGGGTGGTTGAGATTAAATAACATATGGTACTATTTAAAAATCAATGGAGAAATGTCAATTGGTTGGGAAAAAATAGATGGAAAATGGTTCTACTTTAATGAAGGTGGAGTAATGTATACAGGCTGGTTGAGATTAAATAATATATGGTACTATTTAAAAACTAATGGAGAAATGTCAACTGGTTGGGAAAAAATAGATGGAAAATGGTTCTACTTTAGTGAAGGTGGAGTAATGTATACAGGCTGGTTGAGATTAAATAACATATGGTACTATATGAAAGCCAATGGAGAGATGGCAACAAATACAACTATTGATGGATGGAAAATAGATTCAAATGGAGTTGCTACACCAATTAAGTAAATATTAAATATAACTAATTGTTCTAGTTAATTTTTTACAATAAAAAAACTCCAACAAATATAGTATCCTAAGATTAAAAATAATAAATTGAAAGGAGGATACTATCATGTTGGAGTTTAGCAATTATTATATGGAAAGATTAGGCGTAATGTAGGTGATAGTAAACTTTATGATAGTGAAATAATAACTATTAGTATAGTTGGTGAACTTTTAACAATGGATTCAGAAAAAGCATTTTATAGCTTATTAAAAAGAGAATATACGCTGTTATTTCATAGACTGAGTAGTAGAATTAGGTTTAAGAGAACTGAAATAAATTTACATGCAGTCATCAAATAAATAGGAGATTATATTTAATACTCTTATAATAAAAGAAAAATAGAAACTAGATTTTCTCAATTGATTGGAGATTATGATTAGTAAGGTTAAAATAAGTATGGTAAAATGAAGTTTGATGTTTTTAATAATTATACGATAAAAGACAAAATATTTATGAGAACAGAATAATTGAAGATTAACAAATATATTTATAAAACTAGGAAAAGTAAAAGATTATAGCAATAAAGACCGGAGGTAGTATGAATTTTATTAGTAAAGAAGAAAGAATACTTTATTATATTTTATCAATAACAGTATTGATAGATGCAATAAATGGATTGATGATCTCTACAATTGGATATACATCAATAAGTTTTGGAATGTTTTTTAGAACTATTATAATGACAATTTTTTTATTATATATTTTTAAATATAGCAAAAAAAGTATTATTATACTATCTCTTGTTTCAATACCATTTTTAATGACAAGTTTTATATCATTTTTTTCTGAATCACAAGGAATGAGAGAACTTATATATGATATAAAAGATATTTTTATAACTATGTACTTTATAGTTACATTATCGTTATTTAGAATACTAGCTAAAGAAAATAAAATAAGAGAAGAAATTATATATAAATCAATAATAAATAATGGAGTGATTTTACTTATAAGTTTATTATTAGCAAGTATCTTTAATGTTGGTTCTAGTAGTTATGAAGCTACAGCAGGAATGGGAGATACAGTAGGTTTTAAAGGCACATTTTATTCATTAAATGGATTAAGTATAGTATAGTATGTTTAATTATTTTTTTATTTATATATGACAAGTTTATGAAATACAAGAAAAATATTTTAAATATTGTATCGTTATTAGGCATGATAGTTGTATTATTTTTACTAGGAGCAAAGTCTGTGTATGTGTTATCACTTTTGATAATTATATTATATAGTTTTATGGAATTAGATAAAAAAACAGCTAAAAAGAATCTAATATATGTTTTAGGTGCTTTAGTACTTATTGTATTTATAATGTTTATTTTTTTCTCGGATAGTTTGAGGGACATAGTTAACAGGCAATTATTTTTTATACAAACTAGGGGAAACAATATAATAAATTATTTATTGAGTGCAAGAGATACATATTTAAATGCAGCTATTGAAGGATTTGGCCAAAATTTCAGCTTAAGAAGATTAGTAGTTGGATTAGGACCTTTTGGAGCTAGGTCTGAAATAGCAAGTTATTTAGGAATTGAAGGGACTACATTAAAGACTATTGAAATGGATTTTTTTGATATATTCTTTAACTATGGAATTTATGGATTAGTTATGACGTATGGTTTAGTTTCGAAAATTATAATGAAAAGACCTAGTAACAAGAGATGTAATCTATATATAATATCTATGGTGATTTTACTAGTTTATAGTATTTTAGGAGGACATGTATTTACAGAAGCAATGTCTATAACATTTTTAAATATGTGTTTATTAGGATTTATTTGTAAAGAGGATAAAGTAGTAAGTTAATTAAAAATATTTAATTTAATAAATTATTATATGATTATAGGTGTATAAAATAAAAATGAAATTAGGAGAAAAATATGTATAGAATAGAATTATTTAATATTGGCATAGATAATGTAACAATGTATGAAAGTATAGACGTAATAGATAGGTTGGTAATAGAAAATAAAAATGCATATGTGGTAACTCCTAATGTTGATCATATTGTAAAGGTACAAAAAGATCCAGAGTTTATGAGAATTTATAAAGAGGCTGATTTAGTATTAGCAGATGGAATACCTGTTGTATGGGCATCTAAACTATTAAAAAAAGGATTGAGTGAAAAAGTGTCAGGATCTGATCTATTTCCCTTATTATGTGAACGTGCATCGCAAAAGGGTTATAAGGTATTTTTACTTGGTGCTAGAGAAGGTGTAGCTAAAAGGGCTGCAGATGAATTGATAAGTAAATATCCTGGGCTTGATGTTGTGGGAACATATTCTCCTAAGTTTGGATTTGAAAAAGATGAAAAAGAAAATAATAAAATAATTGAAATGTTACAAAATGCAAAACCTGATATATTGTTTGTTGGTGTAGGAGCACCTAAGCAAGAAAAGTGGATTTACAATAATAAAGATAAAATTAATGTGCCAGTATCTTTAGGTATTGGAGCATCATTTGATTTTGTTGCTGGAAGTGTTAAAAGGGCACCTTTATGGATGCAAAAAAGTGGATTGGAATGGTTTTATAGATTTTTACAAGAACCAAAGAGGATGTTTAGAAGATACTTTATAGAAGATATTAAATTTTTAGGTTTAATAATAAAAGAATTAAAACGATAATAAATAATATGCTCCCTTAATAATAAGTGCTTTATACCCATAAAATGCTTTATTGTAAGAGGGAGCTAGTTTTATATTTAAAAATATAAAATAAATAAAATTGAAAACATATTATGAATATAAAAGTGATACATAATACTTTTATATAGTTTGAATTAATAATAATGTTATGATAAAATGATTTAGATAGATTTAACATAGTTATATAATTTTTGTTACTAAGTAAAAAACTATGTATCAATTATGGTATGGAAATGTGGCTATAATTACAATCACAATTACAATTACTTAATATAGGAGACGCGATATGGGGAAAAAAAATATATTAATGATAGGACCACTAGGTGTACAAGGAGGTATGTCCATCGTAATGAAAAACTACATAAAATCTAAAAAACTTATAGATTTAGTAGAGTTAAAATATATATCTACAGCTGTAGATGGTAATAAGGTTAAAAAATTAGTTATAATGATAAGTTCGCTAGTGAAACTAGTATATATGCTATTATTTAATAAAATTGATATAGTTCATATACATGCAGCGCTTGATGCCAGTATATATAGAAAAGGACTGTTTGTAAAGATATGTAAATTGTTTGATAAAAAAGTTATCCTGCATTTCCATGCATCAGACCTTGAAGCATTTTATTTTGACAGATGTGATGATAAAAAAAGAAAAATAGTTAAGGAAATATTTAAAAGTGCAGACAAGATAATTTGCTTAAATAATCTAATGAAAAAATTATTAAAAGAAATATTAGATGTAGAAA
>NZ_JAGHFM010000382.1 GCF_017888745.1 Terrisporobacter sp.
TACCTTCAGCAAATATTTGATTTATCATAGGTGCTTGGTTCAAATCGCCAAGTGGAGATATTATCCCTATTATTATTAAAAATACTAAAGCAATTAATAAAGCTGGAGTTAAATATTGCCCTATAATGTCTACAACTTTAGATGGTCTTATTGTAAGTATTAAAGTTAATCCGAAAAATAATACTGAGAATATTAATGGGTTAAATCCACTAAAAATTGGAGCTATACCCATTTCAAAAGTTGTTGCACCTGTTCTAGGTATTGCTAAAAGAGGACCAAGACAAATCATAATTGATGTTGCCAATATTAATGATAACGTTTTACCACTTCTTCCTAAAACTTTATTAATATCTCCTTGACATTTAGCCGATGCTAATATAGCTAATAACGCTAAGCCAACATCTGCCATAACAAAACCAGTAAAACCTACTAACCAATCACTTCCCGATACTACACCTAAGTATGGAGGAAATATTAAGTTTCCTGCTCCAAAGAACATAGCAAATAGAGCAAATCCTACTACTAATATATCCTTACTCTGACCTTTCATGTTAATACCCCCTTAGATATTAAAATTTTTTTATATTTAATATAATTGTAGATTATTTAAATTAAAACAGTCTACAAATATATGGATATTTTACATACTCTTAGCAATTATCTGAAAATTTAACCTATATTTTACATTTTTAACATAATGCTTAACATATTTTAACTACTAGTGATAATCTCACTATAAAAATACCTAGATTATAAAACTCTAGGTATTTTTTATATTCACACTTATAAGATTATCTTGATATTTTTCCTACTCCATGATACATTAACTTCTCAACATCAATTTATTAATCTAAAACTTTAGACACCATGTTACCTTTACAAATATCTTTTATTAAATCTATTAATTTACTATCGTCATTGACTATATAATCAGGGTAAAATCCCAAGTTTTCTGGAATATCCACTCCCCTACGATTAATCCAGATCATTTTCCAGCCTGCACTTTTAGCTCCCACAATATCATTATTAATTGAATCCCCAATATAATATGTATTCTCAGGATCTAAATTCATCTTATGTTCAACAAGTTTAAATATTTGCACATCTGGCTTTGCTACACCTTCACTTTCAGATATGAATATATCTTTATTACTAATCCATTTGTTTAGCCCTAGATTATTAACTTTATTACCTTGATGCTTAGTTGGACCATTAGTAATAATCCCCATTTTAATATTATTTTCTTTACCAAAATTAAGTACTTCCCTTATTCCATCAGATATAGTAATTTTTTCTTGATTGGCTTCATATTCTTTTTGAAAATCCTTAGCTTCCTTTACAGTTATATTTTTTCCAAAATCATAAAAAGCCTTAGTGATTCTATAAACACGCATATCATCTAAGGACAAAGCTCCACTTTCTGTTAAATCAAATAACTCATCACTATATTTTCTATGACTTTTAAATAAGCCTAAACTATCTATGTCCTTATGATTATTAAAAACTTTATTTACTGCATTTTCAAATGGTTCTAATTGATTATATATTGTATCATCCACATCAAATATTAAATTAATCATAATTTCTCCCCAATTGCCTCCCTTAATAATAAAAAAATCTACTCTACTATTATATTGTAATTCATTTTTTATAAGTAAAGTAATAAATATCTATATGTGTCATAATATATATGATTATTAATTATTCTCAGGCTCCAAATAATATTAAATTTAAGATTTATTTAGACAAAATATGGTAATATAAAATATATAGACTTATATTTTAGGAGTGAATCAAATGATAGTAGGTGTAGTAGGGCCTCTATATTCAAGTATAAAAATAAAAAACTGTTTAATTAATATAGAACCTAAATTAGAAATAAAGTTATA
>NZ_JAGHFM010000168.1 GCF_017888745.1 Terrisporobacter sp.
TTAGCAAAAAACATTTTAGATGTATAGAAGAAAAAACTGATTATAAAGATATTCTTTACAATATGTCACAAGATATAGTTGATGAAGGTGTTTGTTCACCAAGTTATCCTAAAGATGTATGGGAAAGAGAATCTTACTTAAGTACTATTTATACAAATGGAGTATCAATACCTCATCCAATTGAAATGACAGGGAGTAAAAATATTATATCAGTAGCTTTGGTACATTCTGATATTAGTTATGAAGGTAGAAAACCAAAAATAATTTTTATGATTTCCTTAATAAAGGGAAATTTAGAACTTCATAAACAGATATCTAAATACTTAACTAAGGTTATGACAAATAAAGATATAGTAGATATGCTAAATAAGTCACGATCTTATGAAGAGTTTATGTATAAATTAAAAATCTACATAGGGGGGTAGGCATGAATATAGAGTTTTTTAAAAGATTATCAGAAGCGGATGGAATAGCTTCTAATGAAGGAGAAGTTAGACAAGTTTTATTAGAGGAGTTAAAAGACTATAGCGACGAAATAGTATGCGATGGACTAGGTAGTATAATTTTTTCTAAGATAAAAGATGAAAAATTACCAAATGTAATGGTTTATGCTCATATGGATGAAGTTGGTTTTATGGTAAGAAGCATCGATAACCTTGGTATGATTCATTTGATAACAATAGGAGGCGTAAAACCTCTTGCACAATTCACACAAAAAGTCAGAATTACAACAAGTGATGGAAGGAAAATTCCAGCTATTATAAATGGTACATATAATGATGGTAAAGCTGAGAAGATATATGCAGATATTGGAGCATGTACGGCAGAAGATGTATACAATTTGGGTATCAAAGTTGGAGATATGGTAACATATACAACTGAATTTGAAGAGTTTACTTTACAAAATAGATTAGTAGGTAAAGCTTTTGATGATAGAATAGGATGCTTTGTAATGGGAGAAGTATTAAAAAGATTAGATAAAAATGATCTAAATTGTAATATTCATTTTGCAGCAACAAGTAGTGAAGAAGTTGGCATAAGAGGCGGAAAAACTGCAACTCAGTTAATAAATCCTGATATAGCATTCATAATAGATGTAGCATGTGCTAAAAATGAATTTGTAAGAGACCATACAAATCAAAAACAAATTGATAAAGGTGTAATGTTAATGCATAGAGATAGAACTCTAGTGCCAAATAAAAAAATGATAAATTACATAATAGAAACTGCTGAAAAAAATAATATATCACTTCAACATGATATGTTTGAATCAGGTGGAACTGATGGAGGAGAGGCACACCTTGTAAATGAGGGAAAACCTTGTGCAGTGACTTGTGTACCAGTTAGATATGGACACTGTGCATTCTCTATAGTAAGTAACAAGGACTTAGAATCTATTATAGAATTGTATACACAATTAATTTTAAATTTTGATGAAGAAAAATATAAAAATATAATAAATTTTATGTAAAGTAAAAAGGAGAATAAGAAAATGTCAACAGAAATGCAAATAATGGAACTTATATCAACAGCAGGTGAAAGTAAAGCTAAAGTTTTCCAAGCTTTAAAGAAAGTTAAGGAAAATGATTTTGAAGGAGCAAGAGCATTAATAGCTGAAGCTCGTAAAATAGATGTTGAAGCTCATAACATACAAACACAATTAATAACTCAAGATATAAGTGAAGATGTTGAAAGTCCAGCGATGAGTCTTTTAATGGTTCATGCTCAAGATCACTATATGACATCTCAATTAGCAAAAGATTTAATAGAAGCTTTAATAGAAGTTTTTGATAAGTAATAAATATATAAATTATTTATAAAAATAAAAATACAAATTTTAGGAGGAATAATTATGAAAATATTATTATGTTGTGCAGGTGGATTTTCTACAAATATGCTAATGCAAAATATGAAGAAGGTGGTAAAGGAAAGCGCTAAGCTTAATGAAAATGATTTTGATTTTACAGCTATACCAGCGGATTCATTAGAAAGCGAAATAGATAACTGGGATATAGTTTTAGTTGGACCACAAGTATCTCATAAAACTGATTTTATAGAATCAATATGTGAGCCAAGAAATAAGCCATTCGTAGTAATCGATAAAGACGTATATGGCAAGATGGATGGAGCAACAGTAATGAAACTTGCTTTAGTAACATATAAGAAACATGAATTAGCTTCTAAAGCAAAATAGATTTGAAATAATAAAATTATAAATAGGGGGTTAAAAATGTTCGCAAAGTTTGAATCATTTATGAATCGTGTATTTATGCCTTTAGCTCACAAGGTTGATAATCAACGTCACCTTGGAGCTATAAAGGCTGGTATGGTTGCTATGACACCATTTAACAATATTAGGAAGTATATTTGCAATACTTCCAGCACTTCCAAATATGCTTGGAGAAGGAAATCCAATAAGTCAATTTATATTAAATAATGCAGCAGTATTAGATTTACCAGTAAGTCTTTCTATAGGATTAATAGGATTATATGCATGTATGTGTATTGCATTTAACTTAGGTAATTATTATAAATTATATATACCAGGTTGTGTTACACTTGCAACGTTCTCATTCTTATTCTTAGTAGCAACTTTTACACCAGATGGTGCATTAGAATTAGGAAACCTAGGTGCTAAAGGTCTATTTACAGGTATGATAGCTGGTCTTGGATCTGTGGAGTTATATAATTTCTGTAAGGAAAAGAATCTTACAATAAGAATGCCAGAGGGAGTACCAGATTTTGTATCTAAATCTTTTGAATTAATACCAACTACTATTATAGTTTGTGGTACTTTCATAGCAGCTCGTTTTATTTCATTAGCTGTATTTGGAGAATTGCCTCCACAAATACTTACTCAATTCTTATCTCCACTAGTAGGAAGTATGGATAATCCATGGGCAGTTCTTGTACTTAATTTTGCTATATGTACAGTGTTCTTCTTTGGTATACATTCATCAGTATTTAAGCCTTTAACTGGGCCTATAATGGTTACATTTATAGCTGAAAATATAGCAGCGATGCAAGCAGGACAACCAATACCACATTTCTACACAGGAGGAGTTTCAAGTGCATTCTTCGGATTTATAGGTTGCGGTATTAGTATAGGGTGCGTAATAGCTTGTATGTTATCTAAAAATCAAACTTATAAGAAAATAGGTCGTGTATCATTATTCCCAGCATTATTTGGAATAAATGAACCAATATTATTTGGTGCTCCAATAATATTAAATCCAATAATGTTCATACCACATGTATTTGGTGGAGCTATAATAGGTACATTACCAATGTTCTTTATGCACTGGGGATGGTTAGCCAAACCAGTATTTGACCCTCCATATGTAGGGGTATTCTTAGAAGGATTCTTAACTAATGGAGACTGGCGTTCTATAGTAGTTAATGCTTTACAATTAGTATTAGCAGTAGCATTATACTGGCCATTCTTCAAGATAATGGAACGTCAACAAGAAGCTAAAGAAAAAGAAGAAGCTAAAAATGCAGATAAGAATATATTCTCTGAAGAAGACGAAGATCTATTAGGAGATTTAGGGTTAGATTTCTAATATTTTATGGATGATAGAGTAGAAAGAATAAGAGATTTAATTGAAGAAAGAGGTGTTGACGCTCTTTTAATCAAAGGCAAAAATAATAAAAGGTATATAGGTGCATTAACAGGTAGTGGTGTTTATGTGCTTATTACAAAAGAAGAAAAATATCAGATTCTAGATGGTAGATATACTGACGAAGCAGATAAAAAAACATCTGGATTTATAAAAAGGGTTGTGTCTCAGGGTTCTTATATACCAAGTATAATTGAATTATTAGAAGAACTGAATATAAAAAATATAGCAATAGAAAGCCAAGCTATGAGTATACAAGAGTATATCTTGCTGGAAAAGGCGGACTTTAATATTAGTTTAATAACTAATGAATTAGGCAAAGTAAGGGCTGTAAAATCTAAAGAAGAAATTGAGTTTATTAAAAAAGCTTGTGAAATTACAGATGAAGTCTTTAGCGAAGTTATATCTGAAATAAAAGAAGGTATGACTGAGCTAGAGGTTTCAGCCCTACTTCAATATTATGCACTTAAGAAAGGTGCAAGTGGCATGTCATTTGAACCAATAGTAGCATCTGGTGCAAGAGGGGCTATGCCTCACGGAAGACCTACAACTAAAAAATTAAAGAAAAACGAAGCTATAACAATAGATTTTGGAGTTGTTTACCAAGGATATCAGTCTGATATGACTCGTACAATATCTATAGGTAAGCCACCTAAAATTATTCAAGAAATATATGATGTAGTTTTAAAAGCACAATTATCGGCAATAGAGGCAATAAAAGAAGGCATGAAAGCTAGTGATGTTGATAATGTTGCTAGAAAAATTATAGAAGATAATGGATTTGGAGATTATTTCAATCACGGACTAGGTCATGGAATAGGTCTTGGCGATGGAGAAGTACCAACACTAAACTCAAGAAGTGATGATATTCTAACTGAAGGGATGGTAATGTCTTGTGAGCCAGGTATTTATATTCCAGATGTAGGAGGAGTTAGAATTGAAGATGATATTGTCATAATTGATGGAAAGGGTGTTTCACTTAATAAGACATCTAAGGACTTTATAATATTAGGAGAGTAAAGCTATGAAATATAATTTTGACAAAGTACTAAATCGTAAAGAAGGTAATTGTAGAAAATGGAGCAATACTGTAATCAAAGAAAAATTTGGATTAGATGAAAATGCAATTCCTATGGATTTAGCTGATATTGATTTTGAATGTGCTCCAGCTATAAAAGAGGCAATAATAAAAAGAGCATCTGTAGGAGATTACAGTTATACTTTCATAGGAGATGACTTCTATGAAGCTGTTATAAACTGGAATAAAAGAAGGTTTGATGTTCACATAGAAAAAGAATGGATAAAATTAACTTTTGGTACAGTTTCAACTCTTCACTATATAGTTCAAGCATATACTAAAGAGGGAGAAGGAGTATTAATAAATACACCAGCCTATGATCCTTTTGCGGAAGCTGTAGAAAATAATAATAGAAAGTTATATTGTAGCCCATTAAAATTAGAGCATAATAGATATTATATTGACTTTGAAGATATGGAAAATCAAATGAAGTCTGGTAATATAAAAGTATTTATATTCTGTAGTCCACAAAACCCATCTGGTCGTATATGGACAAAAGAAGAATTATATCAAGTGTCAGAATTATGCTTGAAGTATAATGTACTTTTAGTAAGTGATGAAATTCATAGAGATGTAGTATTTAAAAATAATACATTTGTGTCTTTATGGAATGCTCATCCTGAAATTTATAAAAATAGTATATTATGTGTGTCTCCTAACAAAGGATTTAACTTAGGTGGATTAAAAACATCTTATGTGATAATAAGAGATTCTAAAATTAGAGAAACTTTATTAGAAAGACTAAAAAGTAACTCTATAACTTCTCCGAATGTATTTGCAGTTCCTGCAATTATTGCAGCATATAATGAAAGTGAGCAATGGTTAGATGAGATGACTGACTATGTAGAAAGTAACTTTGAGATAGTTTATGATTTCTTTGAAAAATACATGCCAAAAGCAAAGGTTATGAAGTCAGACTCTTCTTTCTTAGCATGGATAGATGTAAGAGAAGTGTTTAATAATGAGGAAGAGTCTAAAGAATTTTTTAGAAATGCAAACTTAACTATGGTAGTTGGAAGTTACTTTGTAAAAGATGGAGAAGGATTTATCCGTCTTAATATAGGGTGTCCTAAAGAAACATTAAATGAAGCACTAAATAGAATTAAAGAAACTTATAAAAATATGTATTGTCAAAAAGCTTAAATTAGTATTTGATAAATAGAAAAATAAATCCCATATATGTTGATATTTATTCAATATATGTGGGGTTTATTTTTATTTGCCTGAAATAATTAAAATAGTTTAAATATTTAATTGATAAAAATCTGTCACCTCTAGATTAGTAAATATAGACTGAAACTATATTTACTAATCTAGAGGTGTTTTTATATATAGCTTATTGATTCTAGTAATAAGGATTTTTTATTATAAAATAATAAATTTGAATTATCTTAAGTTTATTAGATTATATATTAGATAATATATATTATACTTATTAAAAAGGGGATGATTAAAATAATGAAAAAAGAGAAAAATACCTGCTATGTTTGTGAAGGTAAAATTATGAGTGAAGAAGATTTAGTTATATGTGAGATCTGTAATCATATCTATCATAAAATATGCTGGCAAGAAATCATAGAAGAGTGTATTTATTGCACGAATAAAAGATTTAAAGATGAATTGAGCGATGAATAGTAGTAAAGTAATAGCAAAAATATTTATAAAAAATCTAGATATGAATATATCTAGATTTTTTTATAAAATATTTTTACTAATAATAAGAAATCTTACAAATGATAATAAAATATTTAAAATAAACTGGTACAATATTATAAAGGGGATCTAGAATCGATGTTTTATTTTTATATCACACCAAAGTCCTGCATATGAAAAGTATAGAATATAAAATAAAATAACAATTATGGAATAATAGAAGGGGGAAAATTATGTTATATACGCCAAAGTAGATATGAAAGTAATGAAGAAGCTATTAAATCTAGAAATTTACTATAATCCTTGTGAATTAATATTATCTATAAAGTCAGAAAATTTCTTAAATAAATTAATAAAAGAAATTAAAGAAGGTAGATCTAAATTATCAGAATATATATCTATGGGGAAATAGGAGAAAATTAAATGGTTACTATTACAAAATTTTTAACAGAAGAAGATTTGAAGATGAAAATATGTGATTGTCAATGTGAAAAGAATTTAAAGGTTTTGTTTAAAGAAATAAATGAATCAGAACTTAGAATTCAACCTAATAAAGATATTAAAGGAGCGTACATATTAAGAAATGAAAATATAGTAGCACGTTGTGAAGGATGTAAAAAAATATACTTTATTATGACTACATTTGAAGGTGGGCTTAAAGAACAATACATAAGTGTAGACTCTGTTGAATTATTTGAAGGAAGTATGAAAGAACTTAGAAAAATATTGAATGAGATGTATGATGAATATGAAAAAGAGTTAATTAATATAGCAACAGATGATTATTCTATTAAGATATTAGATAAATTTGAAGATGAAGAAAAAATAATTACTAGATATGCATATCTAAATAGAGAAGATACAGATTTATATGAAGATTTAATAAATTAATAAAAAAGATTGGAGCTTATGTTCCAATCTTTTTTAGTTAAAATCTATAATTTTAATTATGTAAAAATAATTATGATTATTTGCATCTAAAACTATTACAGTAAGTTTCTGAGTATAAATTAGCTTTTTCTATATTTGATGTTATAGCTACATCGTGTAGACTACATACAGTACCAGCCACATTATGTGCACAACTTTTAACATTACATCCAAGTGAATTACAAGGACTATCATCTAAAGTATTATTAGTTAAAGTACTATAAGTAGCTTGATTTAAAAAAGAACTACAAGATGTGTTATTGTTTGTTCTTGCTTTTTTACCATTTACAGATATTTTATTTGCATAGCATGCACCATTATTATTATGAGAACAGTTATTTACATTACAACCTATTGTTGGCATAATATACCTCCTTATTAAGTTAATCAATAATTAGTATTGACATATCTTAATAAAAATATGATGATAATTAATTAAAATGACATAGAAAACAAATTTATATTTTTAGCATGCATAAATAGAAGCCAAATACTTAGGTGTAAGTAATGGCTTTCAATAAGTAAAATTCAAGTAAAAATTAAACAAATATTATATAAATTTGCTATATAAATCTTTATTTAAAAGAGATTTTGCAATAAGAGCGGCAGATAAAGGATAAGATTTTGCAGGTTTCCATATCTCGATTAATTTTTTTTCAAAGTCGTTAAATGTAAGAGACTCACCATTTTCAACTCTAGTAGAAAATTCTTTAGTAAATTCCTTAATTTTTAGAAAGTCTTCTAATTCTAATTCATAAAAAAGTTGGGTGCTGTGTTGAGGGGGTTTTAAAAAAATTAGGTTTTGTCTAAACTCTAGAAAATCTAATTTATTAATAAGATAATTACTTTTTTCGTCCAATTAAATCACCTCGATACTTTAAAAATAAAATATTACTTTATAGTATGTATAAAAGTAAAGAAATGAGACAAAAATACTTTAATAAAAGTTACTATTTTTTTCCTTGATATAATGGAAATCTTACATATAAAAATAGCATAGATAAGGAGGTTATTTTATGTTCGAAAAGAAACAGAAATTTTCTTGGAAAAAACCAGCATTATCCTTTCTAGGGGTGATGGTTTTAGTATGTGGAATAGGTATAGGAGTAAAAGTTAAAGATACTCAAGAGGCTAGACTAGCAAAACAAGAAATGAATTCTTCTAAAGAAGTATTCAAATTAAATCAAGATTGTGAAATTTGGGTACAAGGTCAAATAACAAGTAGTGGTTCTTATGAAAGTCCTAAGATGTTAGGAACAATACCAAAGGATTTATTAGATAAAAGCAAAGCAGAAATAACGGATTACTTTGAAGAAAAGTATCCGAACAAAGAAATAGTGAGTATGAATCAATATGAAATAATTTTATGTAATTCTCAAAATAAAGAGCCAGCTAAAGCTAATAAATATTCTATAGAAGAAAAAGATGGATTTATATATGTTTATAAATATGATAAAGAAGGAAACAAAAGTGAATTAGAAAAAACAGAAATATCAGTTGATTCTCTCCCAAAATCAGTACAAGAAGAATTAGCATCAGGAATTGTGGTTGATACTGAAAATGATGCTTATACTAGACTAGAAAACTTTGAAAGCTAATCCTTAATATTTATATAAAATCTTATACTACCCCTATATAAAATAATTAAATTTATATGGGGGTAATTTTATGCTTAAATTTTCAATATCATATAAAGTTAATAATGAGTAAATTGTTTTGTACATAAGTGATTTAGAAGTAAGGGAATTTTTATATATTATCAGTATTATTCTAATTTTATGATGATATGGTATAATATATAAGAACATAAGTTTCGTGAAAGTATGTATGGAGGTCTTTAGTTTTATGAGGATACTAGGAATAGATCCCGGTATAGCAATTGTTGGTTATGGGATAATTGAGTATAAAAATAACAAATTTAAAGTCATTGACTACGGTGCGATAACTACTCCGTCAACTATGAGCAATACAAAAAGATTAGAACGAATATATAAAGGAATAGACCTTCTGATAAAAAATTATAATATTGATGAAGTTGGAGTTGAGGAATTATTCTTTAATAAAAATGTTAAAACTGCAATAACAGTAGCTCAAGCAAGAGGAGTTATATTACTAGGTTGTTCTCATAATGATAAGCCAATTTATGAATATACACCTCTTCAAGTTAAGCAAGGTGTAGTTGGATACGGAAGAGCACAGAAGGCTCAGGTTCAGCAAATGGTTACATCGATGTTAAATTTAAAAGAAATACCAAAGCCTGATGATGTTGCTGATGCTTTAGCAGTTGCCATATGTCATGCTCATGCAAATAAACTAGAAAAAACTTTAAAAAATATAGGTATGTAATAGAAGGAGAAAATCATGTATAGCTACATAAAAGGTAGTATTGAGGAAATTTGTTTAGATCATGTGGTAATTGATAACAATGGTATAGGATATAGGATAAATGCATCTACTAATACTATTATGAAATTACAATTAGGTCATGAATGTAAAATTTATACAAAGCTTATCGTAAAGGAAGATGATATGAGTCTTTGTGGTTTTTATGATAAGGAAGAATTGAAGATGTTTGAGTTATTAACATCGATTTCAAAAATAGGACCAAAGGTGGGCCTTGGAATATTATCGTTCGCTTCACCAAAACAAATAGGAGCTTATATACTAAGTGAAGATATAGCGAAATTATCCAAGGCTCCAGGTGTTGGCAAAAAGACTGCGGAAAGAATAGTTTTAGAGCTTAAGGATAAAATAGACAAAAATAACGTAGAGTTTGAAGCAACTTTATTAAGTAGTCAGCCTATTACAGTATCTAAAGATGAAGCGATAGATGCGTTAGTTGCATTAGGATATTCATTACAAGAATCAAAAGATGCAGTACAAAAATGTAAGAAAGATGGATTAAATACAGAGGATATTATTAAAAAATCATTAAGTTACTTAATGAGTAAATCTTTAAGATAATAATTGGAAGGGGGGACTTACTTGTACGGATTTGAAGATGAAGATAGAATTATCACATCAAGTATGCAAAATGATGATGTAGATATAGAGAATAATTTAAGACCTAAGTTTTTAGCGGATTATTTAGGACAAGAGAAAGCAAAAGAACAATTGTCAATATTTATAGAGGCAGCTAAAAGTAGGAATGAACCTTTAGATCATGTTCTTTTATATGGACCGCCAGGACTTGGGAAAACAACATTAGCAAGTATTATTGCTAGCGAAATGGGTGTTAATCTAAGAATAACATCAGGACCAGCAATTGAAAGAGCTGGAGATTTAGCTGCAATACTTACTAATTTAAATGAAAATGACGTTTTATTTATTGATGAAATTCACAGAATAAATAGAAGTGTAGAAGAAGTGTTATATCCTGCTATGGAGGATTATTGTATAGATATTATAATCGGTAAAGGTCCATCAGCAAGGAGTATAAGACTTGATTTACCTAAGTTTACCTTAATTGGTGCCACAACAAGAGCAGGTATGTTAACTAATCCACTTAGAGATAGATTTGGTGTTATATGTAAGCTTGATTATTATACAGTTGAAGAATTAACTAATATAGTTATAAGGTCGGCTAATATATTAGGCGCAGACATAGAGCAAAGAGGAGCTATGGAAATAGCAAGACGTTCTAGAGGAACACCAAGGATAGCTAATAGATTACTAAAGAGAGTCAGAGACTATGCACAAGTCAGAGCAGATGGAAATATAACATCGGAAGTTGCAGACCAAGCCTTAGAAATGATAGGCGTGGATAGTTTAGGTTTGGATTATGTAGACGAGAAATTATTATTAACTATTATTAATAAGTTTAAAGGAGGTCCAGTTGGACTGGATACTTTAGCTGCATCAATTGGAGAAGATAGAAATACAATAGAAGATGTTTATGAGCCATATTTACTTCAGCTTGGATTTATAAATAGAAGTCCAAGGGGAAGAATAGCAATGCCTAATGCATATAAGCATTTAAATATATCCTATCCAGAAAAATAAACAATAGTATCAATGGACACATGACAAATTGTTTTAGTAGAAAAAAAATTAATTTTTTGATATTATGATAAATATATGTTTCAAACAATATAATTTGAAAGGACGTTTAACATTGAAAACAAGCGATTTTTATTTTGATTTACCAGAAGAATTAATTGCTCAAGTACCAATTTTAGATAGATCAAGCTCTAAATTAATGGTACTAGATAAAGAGACTGGTGAAATAAGTCATAAAGTTTTTAAAGACATTATAGATTATTTAAACCCAGGTGATTGTCTTGTATTAAATGATACTAGAGTAATACCTGCAAGATTAATTGGTGCGAAAGAAGGCACAGGTGGAAAAATAGAGTTTTTATTATTAAAAAGATATGAAGATGATACTTGGGAAACTCTTGTTAAACCAGGTAAAAAAGCTAAAATAGGATCTAGATTCTCGTTTGGAGATGGAAAGCTTATAGCTGAAGTTGTTGGAATGGGAGATGATGGTGCTAGAATAGTAAAATTTGAATACGAAGGTATTTTTGAAGAGGTTTTAGATGAACTTGGAAATATGCCACTTCCGCCATATATAACAGAACGATTAGAAGAAAGAGAAAGATATCAAACAGTTTACTCTAAACATAATGGTTCTGCAGCTGCCCCTACAGCAGGTCTACATTTTACAGATGAATTATTAGAAAAGATTAAAGATAAAGGTGTAGATTTAGCATTTGTTACACTACATGTAGGGCTAGGAACTTTTAGACCGGTAAAAGTTGATGATGTGTTAGAACATGATATGCACTCAGAGTATTATATGGTATCACAAGAAGCAGCAGATAAAATTAATAAAGCTAAAGAAAATGGAAATAGAGTTATAACAGTAGGTACTACTAGTACAAGAACTATAGAATCTGTAGCTGATGAAAATGGAAATATGAAAGCAGATTCTGGATGGACGAAGATATTTATTTATCCAGGATATAAATTTAAAGTTGTAGATAACTTAATAACTAACTTCCACTTACCAGAGTCAACGTTAATAATGTTAGTAAGTGCTTTAGCAGGAAAAGAAAATGTATTGAATGCATATAAATGTGCAGTTGAAAACAAGTATAGATTCTTTAGTTTTGGGGATGCAATGTTTATAAAATAATAAAAGGGGATATATTATGATAAAAAGACATGATAAAAGATTATTAAAACTATCGAAAAACTTTGAAACAGCTCTTTCGATAGTACTACTTATGCTTGTATTACTAGGGATGATGGACTTAATAAGAAGTGTGTATAATGCTTATATAGTAGACTTTAGCAATCCTGTAGAGTATAGTCAGCTTAATAGCTTTTTAGCAGAGGCATTACTATTGGTTATAGGTGTTGAACTAGTTGTTATGTTATCTTTACATATACCAGGAGTGCTATTAGAAGTACTACTATATGCGATAGCTAGAAAACTTATACTACTTCCTAAAAATTCGGGGATGTTAGACTTACTTCTGGGAATACTTGCAATAGGAGCAATATTTGCAATTAGAAAGTTCTTATTGACATCAGAAGAAAGAGCTATAAGTTTAAGTAGGTTATATAATCTAAAGCCTTTAAAAGAGGAACATGTTAAATCAGAAAAAACAGAGCATTTTGTTAATCAACATAATAATGTTAAAAAAATAGAAAACTAAGAGTATAAGACAGTATTAAGGAGAATAAAAATGAGTGCAATAAGATATGAACTTATAAAAACTTGCAAACAAAGTGGTGCAAGACTTGGTAGATTACATACTCCCCATGGAGTAATAGAAACACCGATATTCATGCCTGTTGGTACGCAAGCAACAGTAAAGGCTATGACACCAGAAGAACTAAAAGAAATAGGATCTCAAATAATATTAAGTAACACTTATCATTTATATATGAGACCAGGTCATGACCTAGTTAAAGAAGCAGGCGGACTTCATAAATTTATGAATTGGGATAGACCGATATTAACAGATAGTGGTGGATTCCAAGTGTTTAGTTTAGGTCCACTTAGAAAAATAACTGAAGAAGGTGTGCACTTTAGATCTCATATAGATGGGTCTAAGCACTTTATAAGTCCAGAAAAGGCTATGGAAATACAAAATGCGTTAGGGTCAGATATAATGATGGCATTTGATGAATGTGCTCCATATCCAGCAGATAGAGAATATGTTAAAAATTCTTTAGAGAGAACTACTAGATGGTTAAAAAGATGTAAAGAAGCTCATAAAAATACAGAAAACCAAGCATTATTTGGTATAATCCAAGGTGGTATGTATAAAGACTTAAGAGAGCAATCAGCTAAAGAAATATTAGAGTTAGATTTACCAGGATATGCTGTAGGTGGACTTAGTGTTGGAGAACCTAAAGAATTAATGTATGAAGTTCTTGATTACACAGTACCTCTAATGCCAGAAGATAAGCCAAGATACTTGATGGGGGTTGGTTCACCAGATGACTTATTAGAAGGTGTAATAAGAGGAATAGATATGTTTGACTGTGTGCTTCCTACTCGTATAGCTAGAAATGGTACTGCAATGACTAGTCAAGGTAAAGTAGTAGTTAGAAATGCTAAATATGCAAGAGATTTCTCTCCACTTGACCCAGAGTGTGATTGCTATTGCTGTAAAAACTATACTAGAGCTTATATAAGACATTTAGTTAAAGCTAACGAAATATTAGCTGCTAGACTTATAACTACACATAACTTAAGATTCTTACTTAAATTAATGGAAGATGTAAGACAAGCTATAATGGAAGATAGATTATTAGATTTTAAAGATGAGTTTTTCACAAAATATGGGTATAAATTATAAGAAACTTGCGATATAATGTATATTATACTTTTATTAAAAATGATGATATACATATAAAGGAGTGAAAAGTATGGATACAAGTATGATGATTTCAATTGCTTACATGGTTGCATTATTTGCAATTTTCTATTTCTTATTTATAAGACCACAAAAGAAAAAAGAAAAACAATTAGAAGATTTAAGATCAAGTTTAGAAGTTGGACAAATGGTAGTTACAATAGGTGGTATGCTAGCTACTGTAGCCAAAGTAGAAGAGGACATAGTTGTTCTTGAAGTTGGACCAAATAGAACAAAAATGCCATTTAAAAAATGGGCTATAGCTTCTGTTGAAGAAAAAAATCAAGATAAATAATTAGTAATTTAAAATCTCCCTAAGGAATATATTATTTTTGAGGGGAGGTTTTTTTATGTCTAAAACTATACATATATTAAAAGGCCTAGGATATGCATACATAATAACTTTGACGATATTATTAGGATATAACTTATTACTTACTTATACTGGATTATCTTATGATACAGTATCTATGGTAACATCATTTATTACTACTATATCAGCAGCTTTTGGTGGATTTTATGCATGTAGACATATAAAAGAAAAAGGTCTAATATATGGTTTTATTGTAGGAATATCATACATGATAATACTTGTCATAATGTTTTATTTAGCTAAAGAAAAGTATATATTTGATATGACAGTTCTTTACAAAGTATTGTTGGTTTCAGCTGCAGGAGGCATAGGAGGAATACTTGGTGTTAACTTCAAATAAGTTCCATAACGTGAAAAATTATGATATAATTAGAACAGTTAATTATAATTGGAGGTAGTTAAAATGGCTAAAAAACATATAAAAACATTATCTAGTGCTACTTTAAAAGAGAGTGCTGCAAAAGGTGGATGTGGAGAATGTCAAACTTCTTGTCAATCTGCATGCAAAACTTCTTGCACAGTTGCAAACCAAGAGTGTGAAAGATAATTTAAAAGAGAGAGTTTTGATGGGTGAGGGTATTAATAGAATAATGCCCTCATTTTAATTATAAGGAAATTATATGTTATCTGTTCTGTGGAGAATATATAATTTTCAACTTTGTTACTTGAGCAACTGACACAGTCGTTGGAGACATGAAGTGTAGCGCCCACACAGTGGCTTAAACGAAGTGAATTTTTTATTTAAATGAAAATTTACATATATTTAATAATGGGTATATAATAATATAGACTAAATTTTAGGAGGATGGATTATGAGTATGATACATAAGTTTTCTATGGATGGATACAATATTGTATTAGATGTAAATGGAGGAGGAGTTCATGTTCTTGACAATGTTGCTTATGATCTTGTAGATTTGTTTGAAGAAAAATCTAAGGAAGAAATCGTAGAGACTTTAAATAAAGATTATACTAGAGAACAAATCGAAGAGGCTTATGAAGAAATTAAGTCTTTAAAAGAAGAAGGACTTTTATTTACAGAAGATACGTACCAAGAGCATCCAAGCTTTGTAAATAGAAAAAAAGTTGTAAAAGCTTTATGCTTACATGTTTCTCACGATTGCAACTTAAAATGTAAATATTGTTTTGCTTCACAAGGTGACTTTGGTGGAGAAAAAGAAATGATGAGTTTTGAAGTAGGTAAAAAAGCTATAGATTATCTAATTGCTAACTCTGGTAATAGAAGAAATTTAGAAATAGATTTCTTTGGTGGAGAACCATTAATGAATTTTGATGTTGTTAAAGAATTAGTAGCTTATGGTAGAAAAGTAGAAAAAGAAAATGGAAAAAACATAAGATTCACTATAACAACTAATGGTGTATTATTAGATGATGATAAAATAGATTACATAAATGAGCATATGCATAATGTTGTTTTAAGTTTAGATGGAAGAAAAGAAATAAACGACAATATGAGACCTACAGTTAATGACAAAGGTAGTTATGATGTTATTATGCCTAAGTTTAAAAAATTAGTAGACAAAAGACCTAAGGACAAGTATTACTACATTAGAGGAACATTTACTAGAGATAACTTAGATTTTTCAGAAGATGTGCTTCATTTTGCAAATGAAGGATTTAAATTAACTTCTGTTGAGCCAGTTGTTGGAGATGAAAGCAATCCATATGCTCTAAGAGAAGAAGATATGGAAAAGGTGTTTGCTGAGTATGAAAAATTAGCAAAACAATATGCAAAAAGAAAATTAGATGGAGAAGACTTTACATTCTTCCATTTTGTTGTTGATTTAAATCAAGGACCATGTGTAATAAAAAGAATTACAGGATGTGGAGCTGGAAATGAATATTTAGCTGTTACACCTAATGGAGATATATATCCTTGTCACCAATTTGTTGGGAATGATGACTTCAAATTAGCAAATATACTAGATGAAGAGGTTGTTATACCTAAAGAAATAAGTAATATGTTTAGAGATGCTCATGTATACTCTAAAGAAGATTGTAAAACATGCTGGAATAAATTCTACTGCTCAGGTGGATGTCATGCTAATGCAATTAACTTTAATGATGATATTAAAAAACCTTATGAGCTTGGTTGTGAAATGCAAAAGAAAAGAACTGAATGCTCTATAATGATTCAAGCAAAATTAATGTTAGAAGGAGAATAAACCTATGATTAAAGAATATGAAGGAATAAATCCTAGTATTGATGAATCTGTATTTGTAGCAGAAAGTGCTGATATAATAGGAAATGTAGTTATCGAAAAAGATGCAAGTATTTGGTATAATGCAGTTTTAAGAGGTGACGTAAATAGAATTCATATTGGAGAAAATTCAAATGTACAAGACGGTAGTGTTGTACATTGTTCTGAAAAACAAGATACAATTATAGGTAAAAACGTGACTATTGGTCATAATGCAATTATCCATGGATGTAAAATAGGAGATTATAGCTTGGTTGGTATGGGTTCGATTATACTTGATGATGCTGAAATAGGAGATTTTAGTATGGTTGGAGCTGGAAGTTTAGTAACGAGTAATAAAAAATTCCCAGCAGGAGTTTTAATTTTAGGTTCACCAGCTAAAGTTATTAGAGAATTAACGGATGAAGAAAAAGAAAGTCTAAAAAAATCTGCTATAAATTACGTAGAAGAGGGTAAAAAACATAAGTAATTAAATAATAATTATAATAAATGAAAAAGAGCAATATATATTGCTCTTTTTCTAATTTACAATAACTTAGTATTAGACTATGGTGTATAAGTTAATAATATTATAATATTTAAGTGTAATCATAAAAAATGAGGTGATAACTTTTGATATATAATAAAAAATGGACGTTGAAACATAAGGGAAAAGTAAAAGAAACAGATTTAAGCAAAAAAATAAACATTTCCCCGGAAATTAGTCAAATTTTAAATAATAGAGGGATAAATAATGAGAAAGATGCAGAAATCTTTATGAATCCCTCTTTAGAGTATCTTAGAGATCCATTTTTGATGAAAGATATGGACAAGGCTGTAAAAAGAATAAAAAAAGCAATTGAAAACAATGAAAATATATATATTTATGGAGATTATGATGTGGACGGTGTTTCATCAACTTCAATTTTATATATTTATTTTAAATCTATAGGTTACCCAGTAAAATATTATATCCCAAATAGATTAGAAGAAGGATATGGAATAAATGAAGAGGCTATTAGGAAAATTAGTAGTGATGATTGTACTCTTATAATTACTGTAGACTGTGGTATTACATCTGTAAAAGAAGTAGAAATAGCTAATGAGTTAGGTATAGATGTTATAATAACAGATCATCACGAATGCCAAAGTGAAATACCAAATGCCTACGCAATAGTAAATCCAAAGCAAGAAGATTGTAGCTATCCATTTGATATGCTTTGCGGATGTGGAGTAGCATTTAAAATGATACAAGCTTTAACTGATAAGGAAGAGTTTAAGACATCTATGTATAATTACCTAGAGATTGTTACCTTAGCGACTATATGCGATATAGTCTCGCTTATAGATGAAAATAGAATTATAGTAAAAAATGGTCTAAAACTTATGAAAGAAGGGAAAAATTTAGGGTTAAGAGAGCTGATTAAAGTATGTGGTATAGAAACTAATAAAATTGGATCATCTCATATAGGATATTCTGTAGGCCCTAGAATAAATGCTTCTGGAAGGCTAGGATATTCATACTTAGGTGTTCAATTGTTTACTACAGATTCACAAGAAGAAGCAAAAGAAATTGCTAATATATTAGAATCTAAGAATATAGAAAGACAAATGATTGAAAGTAAAATGTATAAAGAAGCCGAAGAAATTATGGCTAATGATGAAAGTTATAAAGATGATAAGGTGTTAGTAGTTGCACATGAAGGATGGCAACATGGTGTAATTGGTATAGTAGCCTCTAAATTAACTGAAAAATACTACAAGCCAACTGTATTGCTTACAATAGAGGGTGATGAAGCTACAGGTTCTGCCAGATCAATAAAAGGATTTAGTATATTTGATGCACTGGAATCTTGTAAAGATTTAATGAATAAGTTTGGTGGTCATGAGCAAGCAGCAGGATTATCTCTTAATAGAAATAATATTAAAGAACTTAAAGAAAGAATCAATAAAATAGCTGATTATAGTTTAAGTAAAGAAGATTTAATTGAAAATATAAAAGTAGAATATGAGCTAGAAGAAGATAGTGCAAATTTGGACTTAGTTGATGACTTACATAAATTAGAACCATTTGGAATGAATAATCCTTCTCCAAGATTTATAATGAGAGATTTGCTATTAACAAATGTATACAAAATGGGCAAAAATAAACAACATTTAAAGATTATTGTTGAAGATAATAAATCGTATGGATGTGTAGGATTCAATATGTCTTATTTAGCAGATAATTTTGAAGTAGGAGATAAAATAGACATATTATTCCAAGTAGATGAAAATAATTATAACAATGAAAGGAAAGTACAGTTTTTATTAAAAGATATAAGATTATCTCATCCAAAGATAGCGACAAATAATAATATGTCTATTAAACTATTTGAAAAGATAATACCAAAGGACAAAGAAAATATTTACTCTATTGATATAGCTGATGAATATTTATATGATGACATAGAAGGAAATAGAAATATTAATATTTTTGAGTATATTAAAGAAGACACATTAGTAATAACGAATACTTTAAATGGATTTTATAGAGCTTTATCAGATATATCTCTTACAGATTTAGAATTTGGAATTAATTTTAATTATATTAATGAAAAAAATAAGAAAGTGCAACTTATATTTTCACCTAATATTGATAAAATAGACTTAAAAAGATATAATAGAATTATTCTTTATGATTTTTTATATAATAAAGGAGAATATTCGTATCTAAATAAGAACATTTTAAATAATGAGAATATTATTAAGTATTATAGAGAAGAAGATAAAATATATTTAAAAAGCATAATGGAAAATATAGTTCCAAATAGAGAAGAATTTATCAATATTTATAAGTATATGCTTGTAAATAAAAATATAGATATTGAATTGACTGAACTAAAGAGAGTATTTAAAATTTTACCATTAAAAATATTTGGAATTCTTAGAGTTTTTAAGGAGTTAAATTTATTAAATTTTGAAATAAATGACGATAATAATAGTATATCAATATATTTATTAGAAAAACCTGATAAAAAGCTTAATTTGGATGAAAGTGTAATACTTAATAATCTAAAAAATTTAAAAGAGATGTATCTAAAAAGCTATTAGGAGGAGTTTTAAATGGATTTAAAACAAACAGTAAGGGTAATTGAGGATTTTCCTAAGGAAGGAATAAGCTTTAAAGACATAACAACATTATTACAAGATGGTGAAGCGCTTAAATATGCAATTGATCAAATGATAGAAGATTTAAAAGATAAAAATGTAGATTTAATTGCAGGTCCAGAAGCAAGAGGATTCTTAATGGGAACACCAGTTGCTTATGGTATGGGAATAGGATTTATACCTGTTAGAAAACCTGGAAAATTACCAGGAGAAGTTGAAAGCTATGAATATGATTTAGAATATGGTTCTAATAGATTAGAAATACATAAGGATGCTATTAAGCCAGGGCAAAGAGTTGCTATAGTTGATGATTTATTAGCTACAGGTGGGACTATGGAAGCTGCAGCTAAATTAATTGAAAAGCTAGGTGGAGAAGTAGTTTCTATGCAATTCTTAATAGAATTAGAAGATTTAGAGGGAAGAGAAAAATTAGCAAATTACGATGTAAACTCTCTTATAAAATACTAAGACAATAATAATAGTTGGTTTATTACCAACTATTTTCATATATAATAAAATTTATACTTTAGAGAATAGGTGGTTATATGCATGATAAGGAATTACAGGAGATACTAGATAAAATAAAAGAATATGCTCCTAATACAGATACTACTCTTGTAGAAAAAGCTTACTATTTGGCTAAATCTGCTCATGAAGGTGTCCTAAGGAAGTCAGGGGAACCTTACATAATTCATCCAATAGCTGTTGCAAATATTTTAGTAGATATGCAACTTGATATATCTACCATATCGGCAGGACTTTTACATGATGTAATTGAAGATACGGATTATACTTATGATAATATAGAAGAAATGTTTGGCAAGGAAATTGCTGATTTAGTTGATGGGGTAACAAAACTTGGACAGATAAAATATAAGTCTAAAGAAGAAACTCAAGCTGAAAACCTAAGAAAAATGTTTTTAGCTATGGCAAAAGATATTAGGGTTATACTTATAAAGCTGGCAGATAGACTTCATAACATGAGGACTTTAAAATATATGCCAGAAGAAAAGGCAAAATATAAAGCTAAAGAAACTTTGGAAATTTATGGAGGGATAGCCAATAGACTTGGAATTTCTAAAATTAAATGGGAGTTGGAAGATTTAGCTTTAAGATATATTGACCCAGATGGTTATTATGACTTAGTTAGTAAAGTTTCTATGAAACGAAGTCAAAGAGAAGCTTATATAGAAAAAATAGTAAATTTATTACAAGAAAAGTTCAATGAAGTTAATATAGATTGTGAAGTTTATGGAAGGCCAAAACATTTTTATAGTATTTACAGAAAAATGCAAAATAAACACAAGACTTTTGATGAAATCTTTGATTTAACAGCTGTAAGAATACTTGTAGACACTATAAAAGATTGTTATGCAGTTCTTGGGATGGTTCATACACTATGGGTACCTATGCCAGGTAGATTTAAGGATTATATAGCAATGCCGAAAGCAAATATGTATCAATCGCTTCATACTACTGTAATTGGTCCTGAAGGTGAACCAGTAGAGATACAAATTAGAACTCATGAGATGCATAACATTGCAGAGTACGGTATAGCTGCTCACTGGAAGTACAAAGAAGGTGTAATGAGCAACAGTGATAAAATGGAAGAAAAACTTAAATGGCTACGACAAATGATGGAGTGGGAAAAAGATGTTAAAGACCCACAAGAGTTTTTAGATTCATTAAAAGAAGATGTATTTAATAGTCAAGTTTATGTTTTTACTCCAAAGGGAGATGTTATAGAACTTCCAGCAGAATCTACTTCTATAGATTTTGCATATAGAGTTCATACAAAGGTAGGAAATAAATGTGTAGGTGCTAAGATAAATGGAAGATTAGTTCCTATTGATTATAAATTACAAAATGGAGAAATTGTTGAAATTATAACGTCTACAAACTCTAATGGGCCAAGTAGAGACTGGTTGAAGATAGTTAAAACTCCAAATGCAAGGAATAGAATAAGACAGTTCTTTAAGAAAGAAAGAAGAGAAGAAAATATTGAAAGAGGATATGAAATTTTAGAGAAAGAATTTAAAAGATATGGAATTCCATTAAGAGACTCTTCAGTAGAAAAATTCATGGAACAGGTTGCTAAAAAACTAAATCAACCAAGTCTAGAAGATTTAATAGCAACTATAGGATATGGGGGTATTGTTGCTAGTCAAGTAGTTCCAAAGGTTAGAGATTATTACCTTAAAGAAGAAAAGAAAAAAGAAAAAGAAAATAGACTAAAAGAGCAAGAGGATTTAGTTAAAAATAACTTAAGTGATAAAGAGTATAAGGAAAAAAGGAAAAAGAGTACCTCAGGTGTAATTGTAAAAGGGCTAGACAATATATTAGTTAGATTTGCAAAGTGTTGTAATCCACTTCCAGGTGATGAAATAGTTGGATATGTTACAAAAGGAAGAGGTGTTGCAATTCATAGAGCTGACTGTCCAAATTGTAAGCTTGATAATGAATTATTTAGCAAAAGGCTAGTGGATGTAGAATGGAATAATCCTAAGAAGTCTAAGTTCGAAGGTGAAATTAGAATAATAGCTAATGATAGAAATGGAATTTTAAATGATGTAACTCATATGATAGCTATACAAAAAAATAATATAAATGGAATAAATGCTAGAAAATCGAAAGATGGTATAACTCATATTAATTTATTAATAGAAGTAAATGACATTTCTGAACTGACAAGTTTAATGAAAAAATTGAGGTCTATACCTGGTATAGATGATGTTTTCAGGGTTAGAAATTAGGAGGAAAATATGAGAGCAGTTGTACAAAGAGTTTCTTCTTCTAAAGTAACAGTAGATGAAGAGGTTGTTGGTAATATAAATAATGGATTATTAGTTTTGTTAGGAGTAACTCATGATGATACATCTAAAGATGTTGATTACATGGTAGACAAGGTAACTAATTTAAGAATATTTGAAGATGAAAATGATAAGATGAATTTATCTTTAAAAGATATTAATGGAGAAGTTCTGGCAGTTTCTCAATTCACATTATATGGTGATTGTAGAAGAGGAAGAAGACCTAGTTTTAGTGATGCAGCTAGACCAGAAGTTGCAAATCCTCTATATGAGGAATTTGTTAAAAAGATAAGTGATTTAGGAATTAATGTAAGTACTGGAAAGTTTGGGGCACACATGATGGTAGATTTAACTAATGATGGACCGGTTACTATATTATTAGAATCAAGAAAAGAATTCTAAGAGAGGGGAAAATCATGATAGTAGAAAAAATTATTGAAAATGGTATGGGTGAAAATACTTATGTAGTTAGTGATGAAA
>NZ_JAGHFM010000169.1 GCF_017888745.1 Terrisporobacter sp.
AATTGATAGCTAACAGCCCTTATTACATCATTGACTGTTATGTTATTTTGTGTTAAATTTAATTTGCAAAGAATTTCATAATTCTTGTTGAGCATAGAGATCATTCCATTCATGGGTTTGAGTGCAACTCTATGCTCTTTTATTTTGCAAAAAAAGTCAATACTTAAATGTCAACTAAACATTATACTATCAATACTCTATATCCATTTTGTTTCAAAGTTTTTATATGATTTATTATCTTTTCTCTATCTATGTTAACTTTATTACTATCTAATATTGAAATCAATAATTGAGCTGTCATTAATATTATGTTTATAGGCGTTCTAAACTCATGAGACATATTTTCTAAGAAGTTAACCTTTATCATTTCTGCACCGATTGCTTCTTCTAATTTATCATTTTTATCTTGTAGATTTTTATTTTTAGTTTTATAATCATTCAAACTTTGTCTTAATTCATCTTTATATTCTATATTAGTAATTAATAAACTAAATTGATTGCAAATATCCATTATATAACCATCATAAACTTTGCTACAATTGTCTTTTTCATCATAATATATATACATAACCCCAATTAAGTCACTATTATATTTTAAAGGAAATATTCTTAACTTAGAATTAGATGAGATATCATAATCTCTTATGTATTTCTTTTTAAACTCTTTATTCAAACTACTATCTATATTTATTTCTAATTTATCATCATATGTACTTGAAAATATTTTATAATCAATTTCTACCTGTGTATTATTACAAAACATATTGTTATGTCTGCTACAACTTAAATATTTTTTTAAATTATGTGTATCTTTATCTACTAAAAATAAATTTATACTTGTGCTACTTATCATTTCACTCAAATTATCTAAAATCGATTTTATAGACTCTGTATATTCATCACATTCTTTATTCAGTGTATTATTAATAAATAAATTATTTAGTTCCTTATCTATTTTATTTTTATAAGTAATATTATTACAATATGCTCCTATAAATTTTATATCTCCATTATCATCTTTAATTGGAAACTTATAAACTCTATAAAATTCTTCATCTATATTATCACTTAATTTATGTTCATAAAATAATTCTTTATCTTCTTGTAAAATAGCCTTATCACTATATTCACACTTTTCATAAAAAGATTTAAATCTAATGTCTCTATCAATTTTTCCTATTATCTCATCCTTAGGTAATCCTATCTTCTCAGATCCATTTTTATTAATATAAATATATTTACCATCTTTATCTTTCATATAAACTTCGTGAGACATATGATCCAATACAAATTCTAAATCTTCTATAGTATATAGTCTTTTATCCTCCCCAGATTTTTTACTCATAATATTCTCCTTTGTTACCCCACTGATGTAGTCCCCCATCATTGTTTTTTATAGTAGATTTTATTTATTATTTCTATATATTTTATCAAAAATTTATATATATATAAAGTATATTTTTATATAACAAACATAAGCTTAGCTATTCTGACAAATTTATAGAATAAAACAACTCGCTTGACTTATATAACCAGCAAATGTATCTGTTGCTTGAGTAACTTATTCACTAAACATTTCAAGCCCATCCAGTTGATATTATAAATTATCTGGAATTTCGGTGATTTATAGTATCTTAAATATATAAAAAAGCTAACCAATATAATTGATTAGCTCTTTGTAATATATAATTCTATTTTTTACTTAATTATTTTGATTCAACAGAAACAGCTTTCATGATAGTAAGATATCCTGCTACCATACCTGCTATTGAACACATTATACCTTTGAATATTCCCATTGTTTTAACTGTTAATGGAGATAAACTTAATATCATAACTAAAGCCCAAGTTACTATAGTGATTACAACCATAGTTACTGCACCTACTGCTAAAGCTAATGTCCATTTGTTTTTTGGTAAGAAACCTACTATTTTATTAGTAACTTCTTGTTTAGTAATTTTACCAGAATTAACATCTTTATTCGTTAAAGGTAATACTATTAATGATAATATAAATCCTAATATTAAACTTGTTGCTGCTAAGTCTATAACTATATCTGTTGTCATAAATATAGCATCTGGCTCACTTTTGTGTAATGCATAGAATACAATTGCATTTATTATACCGTTTATTATACCATTTCCTATAAGACATTTTTCTAATAAGTATTTGTTAAAATTGTGTACTTTTGTCATTATTCTACCCTCTTTTAATTAATTTGTTTTAATTAGTATTTAAAATTTTTGCAAAAAATATTTATATAAATATTATTTCATTTCTTTCAATAAACAATAATATCATATAGCAAATGATTTTTAAAGATAAATTTTAATTAATATTAAATTTTTTTAATAATAAAAAAAACTAGGTATTTTCCTAGCTTTTTTCGACATAATATCTTATATTTTTTTAATAACACTTGATTTTAATTTCATTGCACCGAATCCATCTATTTTACAATCTATGTCATGTCCATCAGATGCTTCATGAATTAAACGAATGTTTTTTACTTTAGTTCCTATTTTTATAACTGATGAACTTCCTTTAACTTTTAAATCTTTTATTACTGTTACAGTATCTCCATCATTTAATACATTTCCATTAGCATCTTTTATAACATTTTCTTCTACTTCTTCAGATTCTTTAGACCATTCATGAGCGCACTCTGGACAAACAAATAAGTTTCCATCTTCATAAGTATATTCTGAGTTGCATTTAGGGCAATTTGGGTAATTTTCCATAATATTATTTCCTCCGATTTTTTGTCATTAATTCTAAAAGAATTTAGTAGTTAAAATCATATGATATTTTAACATAATTTCATATCATCATAACCTTTCATATTGTATCATATTTTCTTATGTTAACAATATACCCTTTATAATTAGTTTGCCTATTTTATATTATTTAGTTTCATAAAATAAAAACTTAACTTTTATTATATTGGAAATAAAATAATTTATTTTTAACTATATGAATTTAACATCTTTATATAAATCGCCTGCTAATTCTACTAATTTCTTTTTATTTATTATACTGTAACCCTTATCATCTTTTTGCAATACCTCTTTTTCACATAGAACATTTAGAGTTCTTAATAAATGTCTGTAACTACTTCCCAAATGTTCAGCAATATTAACTAAACTTTCATCAAAATCTACGTATAGGCTTTCATTGTTATTAATTAATAATAACTCATTGATATAACTTGCCAATCTATTTTCAAGAGGATAAAGTAAATTTATAGAGCTATTCATACTTATTGCTGCCAATTTTTCAGCTAAACTTTCGCATGCAAATTTCAAAAATTTGCTATCTTCTATTAATTGGCTCCTTGCTATATCCATAGGTATCGCTAAGCAATAACATGTACTTAAGGCTTGTAATGTTCCTGATACAACTTCCTCTTTTATGAATTCTATATCTCCTATTGCTCTAAAAGAATTATAAAAACTAAGAAGAGAAGACCTTCCATTAGGTAAGCTTTTAAACACTTTTGCCTTTCCTTGTACTAAAAACATAAAATATTTTAATTCTTCATCTTCCCTACATAAATACTCATGCCTTTCAAATTTTAACAATTTCATATATCTTTTCATATCTTTATTAAATAATTTTTGCATATCTAACTCTTTATAGAAACTTTCTATTACAAACTTATCATCTATTTTTTTCACACTATATTTCCTCCAATCTTTCAATATATTTTAAATATTATAGATATATGTGACATATGTCATTATTTTTATTATTTTTTTATGATATTTTATTTATTATTCTAAGAGAGGAGATTTATATTATGAATTATTTGATTTCAATTTTCACAGGAGCAATTCTTGCTATAATGATTTCTTTAAATGGTGGTGTTAGCACTACATCTGGTAATTACGCTTCTAGTGTTATTATACATTTTGTTGGACTTATCGGTATCATAGCTGTTCTTTTAGTTACTAAATCAAAATTTAAAAATCTTAAAGGTATACCATTTTATATGTTTACAGGAGGCCTTATTGGCATATTAACAGTTTTATTTACTAATGCTAGTTTTTCAACCCTAGGAGTTTCTTTAACTGTTTCTCTTTCATTACTAGGTCAATTAATTACGTCTCTAGTAATAGACCACTTTGGGTATTTTAATTTACCTGTAAATAAATTCGATAATAAAAAAATATTAGGATTTATCATCATTATCATAGGTATCTATGTGATGACTTTACAATAAGGAGGGATATTATGTTTTATATATTAGTTGCCATATTATCAGGTATCACAAATGTAATTTCTAGATCTGTAAACTTTGTTTTATCAGAGAGAATAGGTGTATATCAAAGTACTTTTTTTAATTATATATTTGGTCTTGCTGGTTCATTTATATTATTAACAATTAGTGGAGAAGCATTTAAACTGTTTACAGCTAGTTCTTATAGTGCCCCATGGATTGTTTATACTGGAGGACTTGTAGGTGTGGCAGTTGTATCATTACAAGTATTTTTATCTTCTAAAGTTTCATCTTTCTATTTGACTTTATTACTATTTGTAGGGCAATTATTTACAGGAATAATAATAGATTATTTCTCAACAGTAAAAATTTCTATTTATCAAGTAATCGGCGGAATTTTAGTGGTAGTGGGCCTTGGTTATAATTTATATATAGATAAATCTAAAGAAAAAGAAACCGTATCTGATTAATTGATACGGTTATTTTTTAATTAAATTTTGATTTTATAAAATCAATCATTTCTGATTTATTCTCCTCAAATTGAACTAATCTATTAACATTTGCTCCAGAAGGATGAGGAAAATTCTTTAAGATTTGCTCTTCGTTTATAATTTTCTCTTTTGCTAGATTTAGTAAAACTTCTTCAACTGCCCTTCCTAATGGTATTAATATCACTCTGTTATAATCTTCTATCTGTCTAAGTTCCTTAATAAAATTTTCATATACATACTTCATCAAAAACTCACTTTTTATTAGTTTTGGAGCATGACCTGTATAATTTTGTTTTTTTACAAATACAGAATAAGGTATTAATGAAACTGTGTGTAGTAAATAATCATTATGTAAAAATAGTTCACTACAACTTTCTATACCAAGAACTTTATTAAGCTCTATTCCATCTAACATACTAATTATATTTTTTCTAAGGCTTCCACTAAATCTACCTGCTACTTTACACTTATATTGTATAGTTTCAATATCATCATGATTTTCTAATTCTTTCCTAGCTGTTGATATAGCTGTATTCATCTGTTGAAATCCAGGTGTTATACCTATTATAAAAATTTTAGCTTTAGGATTTAAATATTCATTATGTGGAGCATAATATATTTCTATATTATCTTCTTTATCTACTAAAAAATCTTCTGTTAATAGTTCATCTTTTGTATACTTATCTTTTAAAGGAAGTTTTCTTATTACATCCTTATAATCATATAGTGTTTTTTTCATAATATCCTCTCGAGTTATTTTATAATAAATAGTTATTTTATTTTATCTAATTTATATTCACATTATAGCAATAATTTATAATTCTTTTTAATTAATTTAAAACTTAAATTTTTATTAGGGTAATTCATCTACTTTTGATATTTTTATATCATATATTATATAAATTACTATGTTTGTTATAATGTTTGAGTTATTTAAAGTTAATACCTTAAAAAACTTAAATTTTTTATAAATATTAGATTAGTGGAAAACATGTATGCAAAAACTACTTAGTAAAGCAAGACAATCCATTAAAGATTTTCACTACAAAAATTTGAACTAATAGCTATAAACCTAAATCCAGGATGAGTAGACACCCATCCCCTTTACAAGTTATGCAAGAATTTAAATATACCGTTCTATGAAGTTCAAACAGATATAAAAGAAATTGTATTTGACATAAGAAAAGAAAAAAATCCATGTCCAGATAATGGTAAAACAAATAGATTGATTTTAATTATAATAAAAAGGCCATATCAAAATGATATGGTCTTTTACAAAGGTTTGGGTGTATGTAAAAACACTTAAAATATGTGTATTACCTAATTTAAATATAACTTAGCCTCTAATTCTTGAGATATTGCTAAATTATATATAT
>NZ_JAGHFM010000023.1 GCF_017888745.1 Terrisporobacter sp.
ACAATTCTATGAGTTCCTATTAATACGTCTATTAAACCTTTTTTAGCATCATTTATAATATCTTTTTGTTGCTTTGCAGTTTTAAATCTACTCAATACTTCCACTCTTATAGGATAATCTTCAAATCTTTCCTTAAAAGTATTGTAATGCTGCTGAGCAAGAATAGTTGTAGGCACTAATACAGCTACTTGCTTCCCATCCATACAAGCTTTAAATATAGCCCTTATTGCTACCTCCGTTTTACCGTATCCAACGTCACCACAGACTAATCTATCCATAACCTTAGAAGATTCCATGTCCTTTTTAGTTTCTTTTATAGCTTTTAACTGATCTTCTGTTTCTTCATAAGGAAAAAGGGATTCAAACTCATTTTGCCAAACTGTATCTTTAGAGAATTTAAACCCTTTGACTTTTTCCCTCTTAGCATAAAGTTCTATAAGGTCTTTAGTCATATCCTCTATTTCCCTTTTAACTTTTGCCTTTGCTCTACTCCATTCACTAGTTCCAAGCTTATTTAACTTAACTCTTTCTACATCTGCACCAATATATTTTTGAATCTTATCCATTTGATCTATTGGAACATAAAGATTATCTCCACCTTGATAAATTACTTTTATATAGTCTTTCTTTATTCCATTGACTACTATTTGTTCTATACCAGTATATCTACCTATACCACTATTTTCATGAACAACATAATCTCCAACATTTAAATCTAAGAATGATTCTATCTTAGTTCCATTTTTAGACTTATTTTTTTTCTTTTTAGATGAACTTCTCTTTTGAACACCTATTATTTCATTATCTGTAATAACTATAAATTTGATAGCTTTGTATTCAAATCCTCTACTTATATGTCCTGGAATAATTATTACCTGTGAAGACTTAATTTCAATATCTCTGGTTTTAGAGACAATAGCTTCTATATTATACTCAAGCAAATCCTTACTTAACTTCTTAGCTCTATCTAGAGTACTTGTTACTAATACAACCTTATGACCATTATATTTTAGTCTATTTAAATCCTCTGCTAATAATTCTAATTTACTGTTATATGTTGGAACCTCTCTTGAGTCAAAGTTAATGATTCTTTTTATATCAAATTCATTAATTTGTCTTGCTAATAGAGTATTTAATATTATTGACTTATCTTCTATTAAATAATTTAAATCATTATAAGTATAGATTAACTTTCCTTGATTTTTTAGTGCCAATCCCCTCTCAAGATTTAATTTATAATTTTCTTTAAATTCTTCAAAGTAATTTTCACATTTTTCTTTTAATCTCGTTATATCTTGCGTAAAAATTACCGCATCATCTTTAAGATAAGTAAAAATACTCTTATTTTCTTGAGGATAAATATAATCTATATAATTCTCAATTCCTTCAAAATAAGTTTTACTAGATATTTTATCTATATTACATACAGTATCCTCATCCGTATAATCATTTATATCTTTTTTCAAACTTTTTACTATTTTATCCATTTCTTTAGGATATATGAATTCTCTAGATGGAGTAATAACAAGTTTCTTTATTTTTTCTATAGACATTTGAGAAAAAACGTCAAAAGTTCGTATAGAATCTATTTCATCATCAAACAGTTCCATACGAATAGGATTAGTGTACTCTAAAGAAAAAATATCTATTATTCCACCTCTTATACTAAATTGGCCAAACCCTTCTATTTTTGATACTCTCTCATATCCTAAATTTATAAGGGTATTAGTCAATTTATCTATATCAACTATATCTCCTACCTTAAAAGTAGTGATATTATCTACTAGCACTTGTTTCGGTATATATTTTCTTAAAATAGCTTCTGCTGATGTTACTACTATTATCTTTTCTCCCTTAGCTAATTTAAGTAAAGTTTTTAATTTTTTTGCTTCTTCGCTTCTGTCCTTTGCATCTAAATGATAAAAATAAATTTCTTGACTTCCTAAATACTCTACCTTCCCTTTAATATAGTAATTTAAATCTTCATAAATTTTCTTAGCTTCTAAATCACTATTTGCAATAAAAAGGATTTGTCTTTTTAATTCTTTAAATATGGAATAAGCTATATGTGATTTTTGTACTGGTATTAAGCCGTTAACTAATGCCGCTCCTTTACTATTTTCAATATAGCTAATTATTTCCCTATACTCATTTAAATTTTGCAAAGGATATAATAATACATCCTTCATATAAGCCCTCCTGATTATTTTCCATTATATTTATTCATAGCTAAGTCTATATTTTCTCTAATGATTGAATCTACTGCAAGAACTGATTTTTCTAGACCTTCTTTTAAATCTGCCACTTCGTCTGGTGCAAATTTAGAAAGAACAAAATTTGCTAAATCCCTTCCTGGTTCTGGTTTAGATACACCAACTCTTACCCTTGGGAAATCAGTAGTGCCTAAGCATTTCACTATAGATTTCATTCCATTATGAGTTCCCCCACTACCTTTTTTCCTAATTCTTATTTTTCCTACATCTAAATCAATATCATCATATATAACTACAATATTATTTGTATCAACTTTATAGAAATTATATATTTCAGCTAGTGACTCTCCACTAAGGTTCATATATGTTACAGGCTTTACAAGTACCACCTTTTCAGTACCAACTCTTCCTTCTCCTATTAAGGCTTTATGCTTCATTTTAGTTACACTTATGTCATATTCCTCTGCTAAAATATCTATTACATTAAATCCAACATTATGTCTAGTGTTCTCGTATTGTTTTCCTGGATTCCCCAGTCCTACTATTATATACATTATTCTCCTCCTTTATAGATTTATTCTCAATATGTCAAAATATAAATTCATTATATCCCATTGTGTCAATATTACTAATACTGTGGCTAAGGATATAAAAGGTGTAAATGGAATTGATGATTTTATAGATCCTTTCTTTGCAAATATGATATATAGTCCGTATATGCTAGCAAATACTATAGACAAATACATCATAAATAAAGCATATTTTTTACCAATTACAAAACAACAAAGTCCATAAAACCAAACATCACCTTCACCTAATGATTTGGTTATTTTTGATACTATATATGATAGGACAATACCTATCAATAATCCTTTTAAATGATTCATTGAATTACTTTTTAGCTCTGTGCTAAATATAAAAATAACACCCTGCATAATTATACCACTAAGTATTGTTATATCATATACATAAGTTGTCTTATAATCAATTATTGATATTAATGTTAAAAATGGAATTAACATTATAAAACTTATTGATTTCATATTTAACTCATACTTAGTATATATTAAAATAGGAACTATCATGTTTGGTAATAATATTAAAATCTTGTTACTTATGTTTTTATCTATACTTTTATCTAAAATATATATAATTTTCTCTGATATAAAAGATAAAACTATAAATATTAAAATTAATATAAAATAAATCATTACTTTTATATAATTAATAGTAGTACTTTTTATTTTCCCCAATATTTTTATATACTAATTGCTTATAAATCTATTTACATATTCATAATCAGTGCAATTATTTAATACAACTTCTTTTGAAATTTTTCCTTCCTTAAATAATCTTATTAAATCTTGATCCATAGATTGCATACCTTGTTTTAACCCTGTCTGAATACAATTTTTTATTTGATAAATTTTATTTTCTCTTATTAAATTTCTAATAGCAGGGTTAGGTATCATAACTTCTGTGGCTACGATATTATTCATTTCATCTTTTGAAGGTAACAACTGTTGAGATATTATTCCTTCACAAACAGTTGAAAATTGACATCTAATTTGCTCTTGTTGATTACTTGGAAAACTATCTATAATTCTATCAATAGTTTTTGCTGATCCGATTGTATGTAAGGTTGATAGTACTAAATGACCAGTTTCTGCTGCTCTTAGTGCTATTGATATGGTTTGTGTATCTCTCATTTCGCCTATTAATATTACATCTGGATCTTGTCTAAGGGCTGATACTAACCCTTCATTAAAATTTATTAAATCCTTTCCTACTTCTCTTTGACTAATTATACTTTTATCGTGATAATGAATATACTCTATAGGATCTTCTAAAGTTATTATATGGCTTTGTTTAGTATGATTTATTATATCTATAAGACTTGCTAATGTAGTTGATTTACCACTTCCTGTAGGTCCAGTAATTAATATTAACCCTTTCTTCTTTTTAGTGAAATCAAGAAGCGATGGAGGTAAATTTAATGACTCAAATGGCGGAATATATTTTTTTATTAATCTAATTGATAAAGAATAATATCCTCTCTGTAAATATATATTTATTCTAAATCGTTCTCCTGTTTGTAAGCAATATGAAATATCTATTTGACCTTTTTCTTGAATTCTTTCTAATTTATCATATCCTATCAATTCTACTACCATATTTTTTATATCTAACCCACTTAAAATATTCTCTGTAAGATTTACAAACTTATTTACTATTCTAGCCTTTGCATAAGTTCCTTCTATTATATGTACATCAGATGCCTCTAAATTAATAGCTTTTTTTAATATACTAAAAATATCCATACTTTCTCCTCAAATTAAAATAAAGTATCTAATATTATAGTTTTTTATTAATAATTTTATACAAATAAAAATCAACAAAATAATAGAATTATATAAAGAAACCACCTAGTTTAAACTAGGTGGCTTAATTTTCCAATTAGAACAAAACACTTACAGATTCGTTAGAGAATATTTTCTTAATTGCTTCTCCAAACATTTCTGCTACTGTTAATACTTTTATTTTATCAAGTTGCTTTTCTTTAGGAAGTCTTATAGTATCTAAAACTATTAACTCATTAATTGCAGAGTCTTCTATTCTTTGTAATGCTGGACCAGATAAAACTGCATGTGTACAACAAGCATATACTTCCTTAGCTCCAAACTCTTTTAATGCATTTGCAGCATTTGTTATTGTACCTGCTGTATCTATCATATCATCTAACATGATAACATTTTTACCTTTTACATCCCCTATTAAGTTCATTACTTCACAAACATTTGCTTTAGGTCTTCTCTTGTCTATTATAGCTAGTGGAACTTCCCCATCTAATTGATTAGCAAATTTTCTTGATCTAGTAACACTTCCTAAGTCTGGTGAAACTACTACTAAATCTTCTATTCCCTTCTCATTAAAGTAATTAGCTAATAAACTTCCTCCTAGTAAATGATCCAGTGGAATATCAAAGTATCCTTGTATTTGTGAAGCATGTAAATCCATAGTTAATACTCTATCTGCTCCTGAAGCTGTTATTAAGTTAGCTACTAATTTAGCTGTGATTGGATCTCTTGCCTTAGCTTTTCTATCTTGTCTTGCATATCCATAATAAGGTATAACTGCTGTTATTCTTCCTGCAGATGCTCTCTTTAGTGCATCTATCATTATTAATAATTCCATTAAATTGTTGTTAACTGGGTTGTTAGTAGATTGAACTACGAATACATCACAACCTCTAACTGTTTCATTAATATTTACGCTTATTTCGCCATCACTAAATGTAGTTACTTGGCAATCTGCAACCTTTACTCCTATATACTCTGCGATTTTTTCAGCTAACTCTTTATTTGAATTACCTGCAATAATTTTAATCTCGCTTCCGCTAGTGTTCATTACTTGTCCTCCTGAAAATTATATAAATATTATTAGGTGTTTACCTAAAAAATAATTAGCTATTTATATCCATCTATTTTTCTTTTTTTGCTACCCAACCTTCTTTTACCACTTGTCTTTCTCTAGCTACTGCAAGAGCTCCTTGTGGTACATCATCAGTTATTGTAGATCCTGTTGCAATATACCCTTTTTCTTCAACAACTACTGGCGCAATTAAATTTGAATTAGAACCAATAAATGCTCCATCTTTTACTTCTGATTTAAATTTATTCTTGCCATCATAGTTTACAAATACTACTCCACAACCTATGTTTACATCTTTACCAACATGAGCATCTCCTATATACGAAAGATGTGATGCCTTAGAATAGTCTTCTATAGTTGCATTTTTAACTTCTACGAAGTCACCTATTTTAACATGGTTTCCTATATTACTTTTTGGTCTTAAGTAAGCATAAGGACCAACTGTAGTATTATCTCCCACAGTACTATCTATTATTGTAGAATTCTTAATTTCTGTATTATTACCGATTGATGAATTTGTTATAGATGAATTCATTCCTATTATACACTCACTACCTATTATAGTTTTTCCATGTATCATGACTCCTGGATATATCGTAGTATCTTGACCAATTTCAACATCAGCCTCAATATAAGTAGATTGTGGATCTATTATTGTAACTCCATTTAATAAATGGAACTCATTTATTCTTTTTCTCATAAGACATTCTGCTTTAGATAGCTCAAGTCTAGAGTTAACTCCCATTAATTCTTCTATAGTAGAACCATTAAATGCTCCAACCTTAAAACCTTTGTCTCTTAATATTTTTATTGTATCAGTTAAATAATACTCACCTTGAGCATTATTGTTATCAAGTAAATCTAACGATTCTCTTAGCATCTTACCTTTGAAACAGTATATTCCTGAGTTAATTTCATTTACTGCTAATTCTTCAGCATTTCCATCTTTTTGCTCAACAATTTTAAGTAAATCCTCATTTTTATCTCTTATTACCCTTCCATATCCTGTTGGGTTGTCAACCTTTGTAGTTAAAACCGTTGCTGTATAATCATTTTCTATATGATAATTAAATAATTTTTTTAGAGTTTCTTCTTTGATTAAAGGAGTATCTCCACATAAAATAACTATTGTGTCTTCATCATTTATGTATTCTTTTGCCATTTTAACAGCATGACCTGTTCCTAGCTGTTCAGTTTGCATAGCAATCATAGTCTCTTCTGGTAATATATTTTCTACTACTTCTGATCCATGACCTAATATAGTAACAACATCAGTAACACCAGATTTTTTTGATACATCTATTATATGATTTACCATTTCTTTTCCGCATACCTTATGAACAACTTTTGGTAATTTCGATTTCATTCTTGTACCTTTTCCAGCTGCAAGAATTATGGCTTTAAAGTTCATATTTTCACTCCATTTCAGTAAAGTTTTTTATAATTGTTATTATTAGTCTGTATTTTTTTGCTAATAGTATATAATTCAATCGTCTTATTATCATTAATAATATAGCATTTTTTATCAAAAAATGCTAGGTTTTTGTAATCATTGGGTTATATTAATATGTACAAAAATAACAGCAACTATTAAAATTTAGCTGCTGTTATATTGCATTATTTGTTTTTATTATTTTAAAATTACTTTTTTGAATTTTTTCTTTCCACGTTTTATAACTATACCATCACCAGCTAAAGCTTCTTTAGTAAATACAGCTTTGAAATCAGTAACTTTCTCACCATCAACAGTTACTCCACCTTGTTCTACATTACGTCTTCCTTCTGATCTAGTTGGAGCAAGTTCACTCTTAACTAATAAAGATATTATATCTATAACTCCATCAGTTAAATCATCTTCACTAATTTCAGTTGTAGGCATATGTTCTGATGCACCACCAGTAAATAATGCTCTTGAACTTTCTTGAGCTTTTATAGCCTCCTCTTCACTATGAACAAGTTTAGTTAATTCAAATGCTAATACTTCTTTAGCTTCATTTATTCTATTACCTTCCCATTTTTCTATAGCTTCTATTTCTTCTAATGGTAAGAATGTTAGCATACGCATACATTTAAATACATCTGCATCTGCAACATTTCTCCAGTATTGATAGAATTCAAATGGAGAAGTTTTATTAGGATCTAACCATACTGCACCATTTGCAGTTTTACCCATTTTATTTCCTTCTGAATTAAGAAGTAAAGTTATAGTTAATGCATAAGCATTTTCTCCTAATTTACGTCTAATTAAATCAGTTCCTGCTAACATGTTACTCCATTGATCATTTCCACCTAATTGCATTTGGCAACCATATTTTTGGTATAAAGTATAGAAATCAAATGCTTGCATTATCATGTAGTTAAACTCTAAGAAACTAAGTCCTCTTTCCATTCTGTTTTTATAACATTCAGCAGTAAGCATTCTATTAACACTGAAATGAGATCCAACTTCTCTTAATAATTCAACATAATTTAATCCCATTAGCCAATCTGCATTATTAACTAATATAGCCTTATCATCTGAGAAATCTATAAATTTACTCATTTGTTTTTTTGAAACATTCACAATTGTGGTTTATTTGTTCTGGTGTCATCATTTGTCTCATATCTGTTCTTCCTGATGGGTCACCTACCATAGTTGTTCCACCACCTATAAGTGCTATAGGTTTATTTCCTGCCATTTGTAGCCTCTTCATTAAACATAATGCCATAAAATGTCCTACATGAAGACTATCTGCAGTAGCATCGAATCCTATGTAGAATACAGCTTTCCCTGCATTTATAAGTTCTCTTAATTCATCTTCATCTGTTACTTGAGCAACTAACCCTCTAGCAACTAATTCTTCATATACTGTCATAGTTATCCTCTCCTTTTATTTAATATTAAATCAAATTTTCTTGTTGTTTATAAAAAATATAATTTCCGGGAAATAAAAAAGCTCTCGTCCTATAAAAGGACGAGAGCATATCTCGCGTTACCACCTTTGTTCATAAATAGCTCACACTATTTACCTCAACTAGTATTTTTATTAATACTAAGTACTATAACGTGTACTAAATACGTCACAGCCTACTAGGTTTATACCTTTCAGTGCGAAGCTCAAAGATGTATTCATAAATAGTAGTATATGCACCTCTCATCTACCGGTTACTTTCTGTATATCTATTCTAATTACTACTTATTCTTATCATTGCTTTTGTCTTAAAAATAATTTTTATATTTATATGTTATGATAATATCATAATTTTATTTCATACTTTTGTCAATATTTCTTCAAATATAATAATATTTTTCATTATTGTAATTTTTTATTATTATTCTCAATAATAATAAAAAAATACATTTAAATTTTCACAAAAAAAGAGTCGATATAACGACTCATTTATTATAAATTAATTAAATTCTAAATTATTTTTATTCTGCTGCAACTTCTAATTGAGCCAAAGCTTCTTCATAAGCCTTTAATACTGCATCTTCAAGTACTTGTCTCATTTCAGCATTTATTGGATGAGCTATATCTCTGAAGTTTCCTTCCCCAACTTTTCTACTTGGCATAGCTATAAATAATCCATTTTGACCTTCTATAACTTTTATATCATGTACTACAAATAAATTATCAAAAGTTATAGAAACTATACACTTCATTTTCCCCTCATCAGTAATTTTTCTTACTCTTACGTCAGTTATGTTCATACCTTAATATCCCCCCTTTGTGATTTTGACAAAATACAATTTACCCAATATAATTATAAACTGTTTGGTAAATAATTCTATACTTTTTAATAAATTCCTTTTTTATTTTTTAAACTTTTTTAAATTTTTATTAAAAATTTTTTTTATACGTTATTTTTAGTTAGAATTATTAATTAATTTCATCTTCTATTTCATCTAAAACATCTTCTATTATATCTTCAGTTCTATATTCATCTTTAAATGTTTTTAAGTTTGGTTTTACTATTATTTCATTATCTCTTGTATCTATTTCTATTAAAGATATATAATCTTCAACTAATTTTTCTTCTGGCGTAGATGTTGTTATAAATACTCCCGTTCCTATTACATCTGCTCCAAATTCGTTCATTAGTTGAGTCATACCCTTTATAGTTCCTCCACCTCTCATAAAGTCGTCTATAAGAATAACCTTACTTCCTGGTTTAAGAGCTTTTCTTGGTAAGCTCATACTCTGTACTTTAGAGTTATCTCCTGTAACATAAGTCATACTTAATGTTGGACCTTCAGATACCTTTATATCTTTTCTTATAATAACTAATGGTAAATTCATAGCTTTTGCAGTCATAAGAGCCATTGGTATACCTTTAGTTTCCATTGTAACAACACAATCAGCTTCTGAATAATCTATATTTGATGCGAATACTTTACCTATCTTAGCTACAACACTTGGGTCATAAATTAAATCTATTAAATATACAAATCTACCTGAAAGGATTCTATCTGGCGAACTTATTTTTTCACATAATTCCATTAAGAAGTTTTGATTTTCTTCTATTGATGTTTTAGGTATGTATTTTACTCCACCAGCTGCTCCAGAAATCGTTATTACCTTTCCTAATTGTAATTTTTCGAAAACGTTCTTCACAACTAAAAGGTCTTCACTAATTGTAGATTTGGCAGCATTGAATTTTTCTGTAAAGTAACTCAGTGTATAAATTTTGTTTGGATGGTCAGATAGTATCTTAACGATAGCACCGATTCTCTCCGTTCTTTTAAACTTCATTGGTTCGTTAACCTCCTACAATTACAACTATTTATGATTTAAAGTAACTAATGCATAAGATTTTATTATATGATATAATGTTAGTTATGCTTCATATATCTTTGTAATTATAAATATAATATATATGAAGTAGTATATGCATATTATACTTAGAATATTGAACATTGTTTAATTATACCACAAAAATTGTTCTTATTATAGAAATAAATAAAATGAAAGGTGGTTTTATATATGAAGATACATTTCATCGGAATAGGCGGAATAAGTATGAGTGCTTTAGCTGAAATATGTCTTAATAAAGGATATGAAGTTTCAGGTTCAGACATGAGTAAATCTTCAATGACAGATAAACTTAAATCTCAAGGTGCAAAAATTTATATAGGCCAAAAAAAAGAAAACATTGTTGATGGATTAGATATGGTTGTTTATACTGCTGCTATACATCCAGATAATGAAGAGCTTATGGCTGCAAAAGAAAAAAATATACTGACAATAAATAGAGCTGCATTTTTAGGACAAATAATGAGAGAATACAAAAACTCAATAGCAGTTTCAGGTACACACGGAAAAACTACAACTACTTCTATATTATCAACTATTTTTGATTCTACAAACTTAGATCCAACAATTTTAGTTGGTGGTAATTTAAAATCCATTGGTGGTAATGTAAAAATAGGTAATTCTCAAAACTTTATAACAGAAGCTTGTGAGTATACTGATAGTTTTTTAAATTTTAACCCTAAAATAGCAATCGTTTTAAACATAGAGGAAGATCATCTTGATTATTTCTCTGGAATAGATGAAATCAAGGCATCGTTTAACAAGTTCGGAAAATTATTGCCTAAAGATGGTCACTTTATAATAAATGGTGATAGCCCTAATACTGCGGGAATATTACATGATGTTAAAGCTACTGTAATTAAGTATGGTAAAGAATCTTCTAATGATGCTATTATAAAAAATATTCATTTTAATGATAAAGGCTTTGGATCATTTGATTTAACTTATTTTGGAAAAGATTTAGGTACTTTCCAATTATCAGTTCCTGGTGTACACAATATTTACAATGCTACTTCGGCTATAATAGCTTCTATAGTTTCTGGAATAAGTGTAGAAGATATTAAGGAAAGTATTGTTAAGTATATTGGTGTTGGAAGAAGATTTGAAATTAAAGGTCATTATAATGATGCTTTAGTAGTTGATG
>NZ_JAGHFM010000004.1 GCF_017888745.1 Terrisporobacter sp.
ACTTAAATCTTACCGATATTAATTTCTCAAATGGAAAAAGCATTATTTACATTCCAGTATGGTTCTACTTAAATTAATCTTCCTAATCTCATTCGAGTTAAATTTTCAAAATTTACATTCCAGTATGGTTCTACTTAAATTAAAAATCAAAAAAGCCTACTGCTTAACTTCGAGTATTTACATTCCAGTATGGTTCTACTTAAATATTCTACTCTATAGAAGATTGCGAGAGTTATCTTAATTTACATTCCAGTATGGTTCTACTTAAATTTTTCTAAATTTCCTAATCAAGTCTTTATGATTCTCATTTACATTCCAGTATGGTTCTACTTAAATCGTATCGTATAAACGATAGAAATATTCAAATATGCAAGTATCTATTTTGTCGACCTAAAAATCTCACTATACTAATAAGAAATTTTATTCAACTTAATACAATAATTTAATAGCCAACTAATTGAAATTACTATATTTGTCTATTCCCCACGAATTTTACACTATCTCAGGTAGACAATTAAATAAAGTTGCTAGTTTTATCAATATCTATACCCCACATTTCCTTTTCTAACCATTTATCACTTCTACTCTTAAACAAAATTATTGAATCTTTATCTCTTCTTATTATATCATTTAATTCATACTGTAGCTTAACAATTTGTGAATTTGATAGCTCCCCTTCAAAAACTGAATTTTGAATATGTGATAAATATTTTTTGCAGGTTTTAAAAGTTTTGCTTAATACCCTTTGACCACCTTCATCACTTTTTATATCATAAACTAAAATTACATACATAGTATATCCCCCATAGTTTACCACCATATTTTAAATGGCTCATATTCTTTTTCTCCTAATAAATGCTTTATTAACTTATAACATTCTAATCTCATTAAATATTCATAGGATACATTTTTATTTAATTCTTTATGTTTTATTGTTGTTTGTAATTTTTTATCAAGCTCTGCTACTATGGTCTTTGATGCTTCTTTTGTCAAATGTAAATAATTAAGATTTTTTGTAAAACTTTTCTCAGTTATTTGCTTTTTATTTAGTAGAGAAAATATCAGTCTATCGCCAATTATAGGTTTAAATATTTCTGCAATATCCAAACTTAGTGAAAATCTTCTACTGCCTGGCTCATGTAAATAGCTTACTGTAGGATTTAATTGAGTATTATATATAGCACTTAACACCTTTGTATAAACTAATGTATTAACATAAGATATTAATGTATTAATCATATTATCAGGAGGATTTTTTACTCTTTTATCAAAATTTATATCTTGGTCTATTAAAACATTCCATGACTCATAATATGTTTTTCTAATATTACCCTCATATCCCATTAGTTCTTGTATACTTTTACTTTTAGGTATCTGCTTTCTCAACTCTTCTATTTTATCCATATAAACTTGTACATCTTTTCCTCTACCATTATAGTATCTTAAATTACGATATATATTAAAACTTGCACCATCTATAAATCTCTTAGCTATATCTAATCTTTTTTCTTCATTAGTATAATGTTCAACTTGATTTACTAAGAGATTTCCAGAAACCAGTTTTTCCCTAGGCTGAAAAGTACCTGTGTAAAAACTATAATAATTAAAAAAATGTACTACTACTCCATATTGAGATAAATAATTAATTAAATTTGTATTAAAATCCATTTCAGACATTACATAAATTTCATTAACTGTTTCTATTGGTATATATCTTTTCTCTCCAGTTTCATCAATAAATGTTATTGTATTATCTTGTCTTTTTAAAATTCCATTATTATAAATGTAATAACTTCTCTTCATAAGTTTCCCCTTTTATATTAGTTTAAATAAAACATAAATCATAATATGCACAAGACTTACATATTCTTTTCTTATCCAATATTGGTGGAGTGTCTTTCATCACTATGTCATGTATGTTATTTAGTATTTCTTCCATATTTTCCATATCTTCATCTTTTAACTCTATATCTATATTTTGCTTTAGAAGTGGATAATCTATCTTCCCTTTTATATTCTTAACCTTCACTTAAACGCCACAACTATCTACACTAAAAGAATAATCTATCTTCCCTTTTATATTCTTAACCCCTCTTTTATGTAAAAAATATAAGTAGTATTTTACTTGTAGTATACTCGCTTCTTCAATCTTCTTACTCTTTTTAACTTCATGTAATATTCCCTTTGAACGTATGAAATCAATATTTACAATATTATCTATGTTAATATGCTTTTTATCTCTTTTATAAGTTTCTTCATCTAACACTTTTCCTATTTCAACATTTTCATTTCCTTGCTCCATTTGTATTTCATGATAAAAATACCACAGCTTTCTTTTGCATACTTCATAGTAGTATACCATTACCCCTGTAATTTGTTTTTCCAAATAATACACCTCTTTTAAAGATTTACTCTCTTTTTCTAAAACATAAAATCATCTATTGTATTAATACTCTGTTCTTTATTGTCTTCTTTATTTTTAAATTGTTTTTGCCTATATCCCATCTCATTATACTCACAGTCTATAACGGGTATATGCTCGTAATTGCTTAATTTAACAATTTCAAAATCTAAAGCTAACCCATTTTTTCTCGCTATGTAATAATTTGATATATGATTAGGATGAACAGACACTGTATATTGTCTCAGCTTATTTTTTAATTTAACCTTTTCAGCTTTATTTTCTTTTGAGTTTAGTTCAGGATTGCTAAGTTGCAGCTCTAACTGTTTAATCTCACCGTTATATTTGTGGTAAATATGACTCGGTATTATATCTTTTGATAATATATTTCTCAACTTAACTTCATTTTCCTTAAAAGTATCAGGTGTCAATTCTTTTATATAGTCATATACTTTTTTATATTCTTTTATATAACTACTATTTTTTATTTTTTCCATAGTAAGATACTCATCAATTAAATCCATCTTTTGTTTTTCAGAAATTTGTCCATCCCATGAACATATAGCTTCTTTTGATAAATCGAAAATATCTTTATCTATATATCCTTTTTCTCCATTTATAAAGCTTCTTTCATCTATTTGAGTATAAACAAAACAATTATTTTCACTACTATCTTTTTTACCTTTTCTATTGCATCTTCCTAGCCTTTGGAATAATGAGTTTAAATCTTGTAATTCTGTAAATAAATAATCAAAATCTATATCTAAACTAGCTTCTACTATTGATGTAGATATCCAGATTCCACTTTGCTTATCTAGTTCTTCACTATCCTTTTTATAAGTTTTACCAAAATCAATAATTTGTGATTCTTTTTCCAAACGCTCACATTTTATAAATTTAGCATGTAGCATATGTAAGTTTTCATTCCCTATTTTGTCTTTTATATCTTTGTATAAATTTTGGGCTTCTGTAATACTGTTACAAACTACTAGTATTTTATTGCTTATACTCTTTTTCTCATTTTCACTGTATTTATTACATATATCATCTGAGCTGATTTTTGCATCTATAGTTTTTAAATTATGTCTTATTGAATTATCCACAAATCCATTTTCATTCATTTTAAAATCTATGTTTTTACATAATAAATCCTTCACAAATGGTGGTAGAGTAGCAGTTAAAATAGCCACTTTCCCTCCTTGTTCTACTATTTTTTCTAAACCATATATTAAATAGGCTAGTAAATCTGGTCCATACATTTGTATTTCATCTATTACGACTTTTGAGTATGCCAATGTTGTAAGTTTTAATTCATATGCTGGATATTTATATACAAAATCAAATAATTGATCTATTGTTGAAATATTTATTGGAAGAGATAATTGCTTAGCCTCATTATCGTATTTGATTATTTCTTGATTTTCTTTATTACCTATATCATCTTCTATAGTTTCTAAATAACTATTTTCACCATCTTTCTTAGAGAGTAAATACTCTAAAGAGCTTGAGTGTAATAATCCTAGTTTATGATTTAATTCTTCATCTGAAGTATCTTTATAATAATCCAAAATATATTTTTTAGTTCTATCATAAATAGCATTTATAGCTGTTCTTATTGGTAATATGAAAAATCCTTTATTATTTCCCATCCATAATAACCCTGCTTCTGTTTTTCCCATACCTGTCTGAGCTATTGCTATAATATTTTCATCTTTATTTTCTATACAAAACTTTTGTAAATCGTTCCAGTTTGCATTTTTATTTGATGATTTCCATGTAGTAAGTACATTTTCCAATACCTCTTCTAAAAAGTCATTTTTGTATTCTGCTATATTACCAGAACTGGCACTGTAATCACACTTATGTAGATAACCTTTTATTTTTATAGAATCTATATCATGAGATATTTCAGCTATTTCTGAGTTGATAAAACATCCATCTTCTTCATATTCAAATTCATCTAATAATGATCTTATTAAAGTTTCTTTTTCATCGATTACTTTACTCGTTTTACAATAATCATGATGATTAACTACTGCATTTGCTACTCTAAAATAATCTTCTTCACTTTCAAATTTATCTTCTTTTATAAAAAATAACGATAATACGTTATGTGATATTTCATTATTATCATCAAACTTAACTTTTCTTCCCTTTTTAATCCTTTTCTGAAATTGCTTATTTATCTTTCCTATATCATGATATATACATGCTTTTTCAACTAAATCATATATTCTTTGTTCTTTTATATATCCTAAGTCCCAGAGTAAATTTAAGACTTCTAATAATTCATCTGTATGTTTCTTTATTGATTTATCTGGTTTTGCATATCTTTCATCAATACATTTAATTATTAATTTATCTAATAAGTCATTATATATATCTTCCTTCATTCTTTACCTTTAGTAAGAGAGTTTATTATAATTACAAAACTCTAACTAAAGCCACCCCCTTTCAATATAGAAACCTTTTAGTGACTAATAAGTTATTTTTCTTTAAATTTAGGTAACCTATTATATCCAATATTAGGATTATTCGATTCATATAATCTTATATATTCAATTTCTTTTTTATTAACTTCTTTATCTGTTGCTATTTCTGATTCACATAATATTTCTTTTCTTATAGTAAAGTCTCTTTTTTCTTCTCTTGTAAAATCTCTTTCTATCAAATCATTATTAGCACTTCCAAAATAGTTAATACTATCTGTTAAGTCCTTTCCAATATAGATTTTTCCATTAGGGTAAGTTATTTTATATACAACCTTCATAAATACATCCTCTATATAATAAATTATTTTGTATTTCTAACATTACATAAATTTTATTTAAATAAAGCTTACTATATATTCTTTTTTACCTTCTTTGTCAACAAAAACATTATCACTAGTTTTTCTTATTACAGATAGAGAAGTATATAATACCTTTTTCTTAACAAATACTCTTTTACCATCTTCTATTTTATAATTTTTATTTAAGTAATAGACTGTTCCATTCACTGATTTTCCTTCATCTGACTTAGTCCTAATCTTCTTACTTTTAACATCATCATAATTTAAATAGATAGAATTTCTTCCTTTAAAATTGATCTTACCTTCATATAACTCAACTATCTTAGCATCTTTCACCTCTACAAAATCTTCACTTCTTCCAATAGATTTCAAGTTATATATATTTTCTAATAACTCATTTAAAGTCTTCTCATCACTTCTTACATGAATAACAAGATCTATATTATTTAAAATTTCATAGTATTTCACTGATGTTGTCAATGAACGATATTTAGAAATAGGTTTAGTATAATTTTCTATCTCGTATTCTTTAACCTTTTCTTTTATTAATTTTTCATAATTCTTAATTTCTTTTTCTCTTTGAGCTACTGTCTTATATTCATCACTTTTTTTATCAAATTTTTTCTTCTTTTCTGATAAACTTTTCTTTCTTTTTTTTGTCAATTCTAATACTTTTTTTATTTTGGTATCTTTAAATTTCTTTATTTCATCATTTAAATCTTTTAATTTATTATATTCATCTAGTAATTCTTGATTATATACTTGAATTGTAATTCCTTTTCTAAAACTACTACCTTGAGATTTATTAGCCTTTGCAACTTTATCAAATGCCTTAGATAAGAAATCTTCATTTCTCATTTTTACCAATGTTCCTCTATCATCCATAGTGGAATTCAAGAAACAATAGTCAGTATAGGGTTCTTTATGCATAGATTCAAAATTGCCTTGCACACTTATATCCATTTCCTTATATTCTTTATATCCACAAGCATTATGTAAAGCTCCTATTATAGTTGATATTGGAGGCAGTGGATAGGTCATTTTATTATCTATTGTTTCTTCTTTTTTATAATTTGCACTACTTTGATGTAGTTCAATTCTTAGAGCTTTCATTGTTTCACCTACTTTCTCTTATACCTCAAAGTAAGCATTTACATCTTCTCTTAATTTATCAAAAAATTTAATTATACTAGTAGGATTTAACTTTTCTATGATTTCGCCTTCATTCATAAATGTATCTCCTTTTAATAGACCAACATTATAGCCTTTTGATACTTTTTCTACTAAATCATCTGATAAGACCAATCTTCCTTCTTCTACTTTTACTACATTTTCAAAATAATGTGTTTTTCTATTAGATAATCCCCCTACTACAAATACAGGCTCTGCATTATCTAAGTTTCCTTTTACTGTAAGACTTAAATTTTCTATGGCATCTAATATAGAATTTACTCTATCAGCCTTTTCTTTATTGTCTGCTTCTTTATAGCCTTCTTCATTTTCAAAATTTTCATCTTTTCCTATCATTTCTAAATCTATAGTGATACTGTATACTTTTAGAGATTTGTCGTATTCATATTGATAAGGCATAAGACCTGCTTCTCCTGCCTTTTCCTGTAAATTTATATTCTTTGCTTTAGCTAAGTTGCTTGCTAAGTATAAATTATTATGAAATCTTGTTTCATTTACGAAACTTTCACAAGATATGGCATCTGTTAAATAAAAAGAACTTTTTCTTATAGTTGTAGTTCCTTTTGTATTCATATATCCACCTTCAAGTGCCCTACAGTTAGATGCGTTTAATTCTAGATTTGCTAATTTTTGAGTTGCACCATTTTCTTCTGTTTGTAAATCATCATACATTCCGCTTTGTACCATGATTGCATTTTTTAAACTTTCTCTACTTCTTATAGAGTATACTTTTCTATTTCTAAATACTTTTTGTACACTTGCTATATTTCCTAATCCCTCTGAATAATTTGAAGTCATATTCGCTACTGCTGTTAATGTTAAAGAATTCTTTTTCATATTTTATATCCCCCTTATTTATTTGATTCATTAGATTCATTAGATTCATTTGAATTATCATCAATTTTATTTTTGCTTAATGAATTTACAAACATATACGCTATGTCTTTATTCTCTTCAAAGTTTATAAATAGTCTATCTGCAAAATTAAAGTACACATCTGAGTAATTTGATAATTGTAGTAAAATTTCACAAAATCTATCGTAATCTTTAAATATTATAGAGCTAGTAAGCTTATTTCTATAGCTATCTAGCTTATTTTCAGGTATTTTATGTATAACCTTTTGAGCACATTTGTAAATATCTTCTCTAATAATCTTATTCATTTTATTTCCCCCCTTAATTAAACTATTTATTTTTATTAATTGATAAACTTTATAACTATTTTTTCTATCTTTTAATAACAACTCTATAATTTCATCTAATAATGTATTGTTTAAAATAGATTCCATCACTTTTTCATATATATTAATGTAATAATTGTCACTTATCTTGTAAGGGAAAAATAGAGAGTTATAATCAATTTTACTTTTATTAATTTTTTTCAGAATATCTATACTTTGTTTTCTTATGTATAATGTTTCAAAATAATCCTTATCTCTATCTTTTACTATAACTTCCACATCATATTCAATAAAATCAGATGACTCCATGATCGCTTTAAATAAAGAATATTTTGCACTTATCTTTTTACTTTCCGATTCTAACTTTGACTTTTCTAATTTTATTTTATCTTCTAAAGTACGCTTCGATGCTCTAAGCCTTTTTATTTCATAATTATCATTTATAAATATTGATTGTCGATCATTTGAAAATGCAAATGGTATATAGTCGAATTCTGGTATATCTTGTCCTACAAAACTATTCATGTTAAAAGCATATCCTGTAGATTTACCTTTTTTAGGTGCATCAATACAATATCCCACTAATCTACAATAGTTTTGAGATTCATTAAATAGTTGGTTAGTATTACAGTAGTTTCTATACATATCTTGTTTATTTCTAAAAGTTTCAAGTGTTAACTCTTCTCTATTTTCATCGATTAAAGCTAAAATTTCTTCCTTATTAGTACCATCAAATTTTACTTTTTTAAAAACTTTCTTCATTATGGTATTTCCATTAAGTTTTTCATTTATTATTTTTATAAAATCCTTATTATTTTCATTCTTATCATCAAACGTATATCCTTCTAATTTGGAGTCCACATACTTATGATGAAGATTTTCACCATACTTTATTTCTACAAATTTCAAGTAATTCTCTTTACTTAGAGCTTTACTACTATACTCAATACAATCATCTTTAATTTTATGAATTTCTTCTAATGGATCCATTTCAGAAAAATACTCTAAAAGACCTAATATGGCAGCAGA
>NZ_JAGHFM010000383.1 GCF_017888745.1 Terrisporobacter sp.
AGATTAATAGATTCTCCTAAATTAAAAATATTATATGATGTTTACCACATGCAACTTAATGAAGGCAGAATATGTGATACTTTAACTAAATATATAGATACAATAGGTCATATACACATTGCAGATGCTCCAGGTAGACATGAACCAGGAACGGGAGAAATAAATTATTTTAATGTGATAAAACATTTAAAAGAATTGGGTTATAAAGAAAAAATTGGATTTGAATTATTTCCAAAAAATTCTACTAATGAAGCTGTAAGTAAGATAATGGAGATATTCGCCTAAATTTAGTGAAATATTATAATTATTTTAGATAACATATGCTGCAACGAAGACTATAAAAAAGTCTTCGTTGTGATTTATATAAACTTGTAAGAAGAACTTAATAAACTTTATTGATTTTAAGGAGGTTAATATGGGAAATAAGACAGACACTTTAAATAAATCATCATCTGTTGATATAACTACTCAAAAAATCACATTAGTACAAAAATTAGCATACGGTTCTGGAGATACCGCTTGTAACCTTGTTGCTGGGACATTAAATGCACTGTTATTTTTATTCTATACAGACTATGTTGGAGTCAACCCAGCTATAATAGGGGCAACTTTAGCATTTTCAAGGATATTTGATGGAATCTCAGACTTTACAATGGGAGTGATAATAGAAAGAACTAAATCAAAATATGGTAAAGCTAGACCTTGGTTAGTTTGGATGGCAATACCATATGCAATATGTTCAGTTTTAATATTTTTAATTCCACAAGGAAAGACAGATTTATATCACGCTATTTATATTTTTATTACATATAACTTAGCGACAACAGTATGTTATACTGCTATAAACTTACCTTATGGAGCTCTTGCACCTTTAATGACAAGATATCAAGATGAAAGAGCTTCATTAACAGTATTTAGAATGGCAATGTCACCAGTTGGTCGTATGTTATCAGTTTCATGTACACTACCATTGGTTAAAATTTTAGGAGATAATCAAGGTGCTTGGATTAAAGTTATGACTATGTGGACTATTCTTGCAATGGTTTTACTAGTATTCAACTTTATGAAATGTGAAGAAAAGGTTGTTGTCTCAAATGCACCAAAAGAAAATATACCAGTACTTACATCAGTAAAAATGTTATTTAAAAATAAATACTGGATATTTACTACTATATTATGGGGAATGACAGCATTTCATTATGCAATAGTAGGAACATTATTGCCATATTATAGTAAGTATGTATTGGGAAATGATGTTTTATATAGTACTTTATATACAATTGAAGTTGTAGTTTTATTCTTTGGAGCAATTTTATGCCCAACTTTACTTAAAAAGTTTTCTAAAAGAGATATATCTTTATATGGAGCTATACTTGCAGTAATAGCTCAAGTTGCAGCAATGGTAGGCCCTCAAACTTTTCAATGGCAATTCACAACTATTGTTTTTCGTTCTATAGGTGCAGCTCCATTAATAACGTTAGTGTTTGCTATGATGGCAGATTCTGTTGAATATGGTCAATGGAAAACTAGAGTAAGACAAGAAGGGATGATTTTTAGTGCTTCAGGAATAGGATTTAAGTTTGCATCAGGGATGACAACAGTAGTAATTGGTGCAATTTTATCGGCTGCTGGTTATATAACAACAGTTGCAGGACAAGAAGTTGTACAGCCTCAATCAGCTATAGATGCTGTAATAACTTCGTACCACTGGGGAATGATTTCAGTCTGGATAATTACATCAATAGTACTGATTTTTTATAAATTAGATAAAATATATCCAGATATAATGAAAGATTTAATGGAGAGAGAATCTAGAGGAGAAATGTAATCTAATATATTAAGAGAGAACGATAAGAATATTTTCTCAGGTATAATAGGGGAAATAAGTATATTTTAATATTTATAAATAAAAAGGTTTAGTTATATAATAATAGCTAAACCTTTTTGTTTTGCATCAAAGGATTAACTATACAGTGGCTTAGACGAAGTAAATTTTTTATTAAGTGTGATTTATTTCTCGTAAGTCACAATATAACTATTAACTATTATTGTATTATATCTTTGAGTTATTTTTTGATTTCATAATGTAGTAATA
>NZ_JAGHFM010000170.1 GCF_017888745.1 Terrisporobacter sp.
GCTTTTATAGCTTTTGTATTCTTGCACTTAGACTCTTTTAATGCAGTATCTAGAGCATAATTAAAGTCTTTTGTTTCTGCTTCTTTTTTAAGGTTTTCTATAGTAGTTTCATGTTCTTTTATAGTATTTTGAAGAGTTTCATTATCTTTGTTGTTTTTCTTCAAATCTTCTATAGTTGTATTTGCAGTGTCTAGTTGGCCCTTTAAATCATCCTTTTGGGTTTTCAACTTATTATATCTTTCATCTGCATTTTCTAAAGAAGTTTCAAATACCTTATTTTCTTTCATTGAAGCCTGTATTTTGCTTATTTGTTCATCTGTTAGTCCTTGAGCTTTTAGTATATCTACTAATTTCATATATTTTAAATCCTCCTATATTTACGTTTTTTACAAGTTTTACATCTTGAATATAGTAATCTAATTCATTCTTTTACATCTGTGATATAGATAGAAAGATGATTAATTGCATAAAAATAAGCCCTATTCGGACTTTAATTACAATTTAACATTACCTTCATTGTTTGCTTGTCTAACCTTTTTAAATCTTTCTTTTAAATCATTATAATTCTCTTGATTTTTAGCATTTTAAGGAATCCTTGAAAGCTTTTAGGAGCATCCTTACCTAAAGCAATTTTTATTTGTTCATATTGCTTTTTATTAGCTCTTAGTTTAGCTTTCTTTTTCTGTTCTTCATAATATTTATTTATACTAGCTTCTTTATCTTTATCTACTTCAAAAGGCCTGTTACTATTTTTTATTTCTTTTTCTACATTATTGTATTTCTCTATGAACGGAACAATCCTATGAGCACATCTTGGATGTAAGTTATTATATCCTTCTCTAAAACCTGGTAGATTTTTCAAAGAAGGAAATCTAGCATCTTCTCCACTCATACTATAAACCCTACCTTCATAGACTACACATACTGGACAACAGCCATAATGGGAAGTTATTTTAACTAAATCTTTATCGTGTTCTTGCATAACATTTTTAACACAGGTATTTTGAGTTTCAGCAACTATACTTCTAGCTAGAGTTTCAGCATAAACACTAATAGGAATATTCCTACCTAACTTATCTTTAACTCCAGTTAAACCTTCATCTATAAGACTATTAACCAATTCCTTTTGCATCTGCTTAATTGTATTTCCAGTAGCAAACTTATTAGCTGTAGAATTTAATCCTATCTCTCTTATCTTATCTTCTATCTGTCTACCAACTAAGCTAGTAGCTTCATTAAGACTATTTATTATATTCTCGGCTATAAGCTCTATAGCTTCTTTATGTAATTGAGTTAGGCTATCTATATTTATTTCTAATACTTTAATAGCTTCTTTATATGCTTGCTCATACAGTTGCTTAGTAATATCTGTTGCCCATTGAGTATTATATATTTGAAGCTTAAGTATTTCTTGTTGAACTTTTTTAAGCATTTCTTCATAGAAAGTAGTTTGATTACCTTTTATTTCTTTTTCTGCAATAGTCTTTATTAATCTTTGTTCGGCTTCTTTATATATCTCAATAAGCTTTTCTATTTTTTTATCCGCTGTAAGAGGTTTCTTTTTCTTAGTCATTATTTATCTCTATATTGAACATCACAAAGCATTGTGAAAGTAACTTCATCTTTTTTATGAGGTTTAATACTTATGTTCATACCTGTTACTTGTTTTAGTTCCATATCATCTATATATATTTTTCTTCTTCCTTCTTGATTTTCTGTTATTTTAACTTTATGACTATGAACTTTATTCTTCATTTTCTTCACCTTCACCATTTTGATTATCTAAATCATTAAACATGTTCAAATTATTCAAAGGATTACTTATATTAGTTTCCTCTTGAATAGCTTCTAACTCTGCTTGAGTATCTTCATCCGTTAGATTATCTAATCTCTTGATAGCTGAATATTGACTTATAGTAGGCTTTCCGCCAGTTCTAATATTGTATATATCTGCTTCTTCTTTTGGATCATTAGGTAATCCATCATTCCAAAATATATTTATCTTTTCTTTTGATAAATCTACAATATCTTCTCCTCCTAGTTGAGAACATAGTTTAATAGCTTTCTTAAGTGCATTATCTACACTCATTCTAACTCTGTTAACCTTGGCAAGCGGACTTATCATCATTCTTTTTAGTGCAGTACCACTTGCAGCAGTACCTAACTTATTATCAAAGTCAAATATAGCACTACCCATTTCAGATATTACAGCTAATATATTAATAAGCTTTTCTATCTGCTTAAAACTAGCTTCTAATTGTGCATCCCATGTAATATAAGATACATCTGCATCTTCTTTTGAACTCTTAGGGAAATAGTTACCTACTTTCAATTCATATCTACCAGTAGCCTTGTTATATTGAAGCGCAGTCTCTGGGCCTTGCATACTTGGTTCTGCATGTTTATCTAATATCTTAGCTATTTGAGATATTCTTACTTCTAATTCACTAATAATGCTATCTAAATCTGCATAATCATCTATTCCATATACTCTATCTGATGTTAATAGATTGTGAACTGGTATAATAGCAAAATCATTTAATCCAGTTTCAATTGCATTTGACTGCTCTACTACTGATTCTATATATCCTTGCTTGCTAAGTTTGTATGTAATCTTTTCAACATACCCTTTTGAGTGTATTTCTACATATAAGAAATCATCATATTGATTTTCATCATTAAACAAAGTATTTAATAATGTATTTGGTTTTAATTTCTTATATTTATGAGCTAATACATGATATTGAACTTTTCTAATATTTTGTGGGTCAACTACTTTGAAATAGAAGCTAGGCTGTGTTATATCTATTCTTCCAGTATCTTCATCATCTTTATATATATTAAATACTGCATCACCATATCTGCTTAAATCTATAGCTAGTGAATAGCAAGTATTTATTAGATCGTTATTTTCTTTTATCTTATCTATAGCTATTTGTTGATTACTATTATCATCACCACAACTTATTGTAGGTTCTTCTCCTAGCATAAAATCAGCTATCTTTAGTGATATTAGCTTTTGAAAGTTAGTTATAACAGAATAGCTTACTATATCTTGAAAGTTACCTATATGTCTAGCTATTCTATTGAAATTTTCTTTATAAACTAACTCATGTTCACCTTCAAATATTCTTTTATTTGTAAAATATTTTTCTAGTCTATTAGTCTCTGTTGCTGGAGGCCAATGTTGACCAATTCGCAAGAAGTCGAGGTTTGTTAACACTCTATCACCTCCTTATATATTTACTGGTCCTATTCCTTCTCTTGCTCCTATATCTTCTGCTATTCCAGTAGTACAATCCGGAGCATCATCATTCTTATTTTTACCAGTACGTTGGTATTTGACCATAGCTTTATAATAATCAGGCCATCTATCTCTCCAATTAACAGGGTAATATATATGTTCCATTACCCATGTAGCATTAGTTAATATTCTTGCTAATTTATTTTGAGACTGATGGAAAGGTCTTATAACTGTATAATTGCTATCTAATTCTTGCTCTAATATCCTCTTTACATTTCTAGCAAACCCTCTACCACCATTATTGCTCTCTATTCTAGCAACATTAACCTTATTATCATAAAACATTTTAGCTGTTGCTTGTTCTGTTTTTTCCATAGCTTCTTGTGTATATAAAATATCTAAAATATAAGCTTCTTTTTGATATACTCCATATACCATAGAACATAAATAATCTGTTCCTTCATCTGCTGTATCTGTATAACTTTTTATCTGTTCAAAATACGGAGGTAATTCTGTATAAGTCTTGAAGCTAGAATATAAGCAACCTTTTAAGTCTATAGGTTCTTGCTGATAGTTAGCACTTGCTATATCCTCTCCCATAGCACTTACTTTATCCATATAGCTCTCATAGGATAATACTTCACTGCACAGCATTTCTTTTTTATCTTCATCTACTAAAGCTTTCATAGATATATGTTTATATTTCTTTTTCTTGTTTTCGCACCATTCTAAAACCTTACCAGCTAAATCATCACTGGCCCATCTAGTCATTATTATTACTATCTTGCCACCTTCTTCAAGTCTAGATAGCATTGTATTGGTAAACCATTCCCAGTGCTTTTCTTTTACATTCTCATTATTAGCTTCTTCTGCATTTTTAATTAAGTCATCTATAATCATTAAAGAAGCTCCAAATCCTGTTGCTGTACCAGTAGGAGATGTTGCTAGATAGTTATTATATCCACCCTCTAAACTCCAAAGGTTCATAGCTCCATCACCACGTTTTATTTTTACTTTAGGAAATACATCAGAAAATACAGGTTTATATTTATCTGCTTTTTCCTCCATAATGCTATTTCTAACATTCTTTGAAAATGTAGTTGATAAGGTTTCGTTATATGATCCAGTCATTATCTTTTCATTTTGATTATTACCTAAAACCCATTCAACAAATAAAGAAGCTGTTCTTGATTTTCCATGTCTAGGAGGCTCATTGATAATTAATACATCATTATCACCTTCATAGAACTCTTGAAAATCATTACATAATTCTACTAAGTATTTTCTATTAGGTTTATAAAAATCAGGAGCTTTTAAATTGCAATAAAAAAAGAACTCACGTCTAGCAAGTTCACATTTAGCACCTAATTTAATTAACTTTATATCTTTAGTCATCTTGTATCAACTTCTTTAAATCTTCTGTAGTTAAATTAGCATAAGGATTATTTATTTCTCCACTATGCTCAACATCTTTTTTATCTCTCCATTTGTCAGCCTTTCTATTTTTTAACCAAAATATTTGAGCTGTAGTATCTGGAGCAACTTGTTTAGTTACTCTTTTTACCTCTTCTCCATTTTCATATGTTATTTCATCATATTCATATCCTAGAGCTCTTTTTAGTAAAGCATTCTCAACCTCATAGTCTACTATTTCTTTTCCTCTTTTTAGGGAGTCAGAAAAGTCAGAATACTGTTTTTTATACTTGTAAAACGAATCTTTACTTATTCCTAAGTTATTATATATTTGTTCATCAGTGAGCCCATCTCTTGCCCATCCTTCAATAAGTATAAGCTTAGGCTCAGTGAGTGAAATACTTAGACTTTGCCATGGACTCACCTCTTTTCTTTGTAAAATAAAAAAGAACCCTATTTCTAGAGTTCTAAATATATATTTTAATTTATTGCTATCATGTCATTATTTAGATATGTTATATCCTTAAACATTTCTATTCTAGTTTTACAATCTTTATATATATCTTTATAATGCATTCCTAGCGACATATCTATTCTTATTGTCTGCAATATCATACCTTCTACCAAAGTAAGATTGTTAAGTTGCATTATATTCGCTTGATCTCTTTTACAATTAATTATTGTATTAGCTAATTTTGTATATGTGATATACAATTTATCAGAGTTTCTACTGCCTTGTTCTTTTGCATATTCAATTAATAATTTAATCACATCGGTTTCTTTTAATCTATTCTTTTTATTATTTTCTCTAGTTTCAATCCATGCTTTAGATTGCTTTTCTAATAAATGTCTTCTCATTCTATAAAACTGATGAACTAAATTCTTTTTGAAGGTTCTAACTGCTTCATTATTTCTAAGATAAGTCATTAATAAAGTAGCTTGTTCTTCGTTAAGTAGGTATATAACTTCTGGTCTACCACCTTTTGGGTTTTCGGATTTTAAATCTGAAAACCTAAGTTTTCCAAACTCTTCAAAATCATCTTTATATTTATTGATTATCCTTTGGATTGACTCATGTTTATTATGAGTGCCATTAGCAATAACCTTACTATCAGTAAACACTTCATTTCTTTTTACAGTTATCAAATCATATTTCATAATATACCCCTCCATTCATTATAAATAGAGGAGGCTGGTAATTATCCAGCAAGTTCCTCTTGTTATATATCTTTATTATTTCCACTTATTGTAAATATATATAATATATTCTTAAGACAAATATAAATCAATTTAGTTGCTTAATCGCAAGTTTTCTAATAATTCCATTTATTATAAACATTTTATTTTTTATATTTAAATTTCTTATTTATTTTTCTCTTTTTAACTTCTTTACTTTTGTCAAAGTTAGGTTTCTTTTTCATTTCATCTTCATACTCCCAAAGTTTCTTAGGAACTAAATCTGCATCTGCTATCAAATTAGCATCTATCCACTTCTTAACCATAACTTACACCTGCTTTTTAAATAAAATAAAAAGAGAGATACATTAGTACCTCTCTCAAAGGGAATATTTTTAATTATTGGGGGAGAAGGGAATAAATCAGAATCGAACTGATACTATACGGAACCACCATTCCCACATCAGAGGGTTCATCACACCCTCTAAAAATTTGTTGAATATTAAAAAATAAAGATACACTATATATAATTTGTTCTGACGTAAATAAGTTGCATTACCCTACAACTTTTATTTTGACAACTTTTATGTTGGGTTTATTAGTTTTCCTTCTCAAGATTAATGTACATTAGAAAGTTTGAAGAATCGAACTTCAATACAAGCTTTCAATGCTATTCTTGAGCTCTTAGAATAGTCTTACTTTACTATCACTTATAATCCAATACTTTCATATTGAGGGAAGAGTACCTCTACTCTTTTCCCTCGACAGAAACTTAACGAATTAATTTTATGAGAATTTATTCTCAAGTTTCTTTATAATCTTCCTACTTTATATAGTATCACTTTTTTAGAGGACAAAGGTGTCCATGTTTATAGCTTGCCACAATATTCCCAAGCTAGTCTTTCGTTAGTACTTGGATGTCTGCCTATATGCTTTATTTTCCCTTTGCAACACTTTATAATGCTCGAATTATCTATATTGTACTTTGCTGCAGCTTCATTTATACATCCGAATATCTCACCAGTAGTTATACATATAACTTTTTTTTGCGTTTGGGTGTTTAGATCCTGCATGCATGCCTTTGTGTACTTTACTTATCTTTTCTTTGGTTTCTCTTGTATGATGTTTGCCATACATAGGATTATCTTTTCCGGTATTTTTACCTTTTCTACTTCTGCTTAACTTTTTATTATGGTTGCCATAATTGCAATTATACTTATGTGTACACCATTCTAAATTTTCTACTCTATTATTTCTAGGGTTTTCATCTTTATGGTTGATGCAGGGATAATTATTAGGATTAGGAATGAATATTTCTGCTTCCAGTCTATGAATATATTTAGTTTCTACTTTATTATTTTTACATAATCCAATAGTTGTATATATTCCAGCTGTATTTCCTTTCATTATTTTTGTGCTTCCTGTATTAAGATAGTTTAAACTCCTTACATTACCGTAATTGCTGACTTGATATTTATCTTCATATCCAAGTATGTCTTTCCAAATTTCCATAAATATCACTCGCCTTTATTTTATTCCTAAGTTTTCTATAGCTCTTTTGTGTATTCTTCTTACCGTTCTATAGCTATAGTGTATTATGCAACTTACTTCTTCAAATCTCATTCCTTCAAAGTATACATATCTCATTATATTTCTCTCTAACGAACTGTCTAGTTTATCTATACACTTTTCTATTTTTAATTGCTGTTTTAATAACTTGTCCTGCTTTTCATTATACAAATCTATTAATTCTTCTATTTGTATCAATAGTTGTCCTAATCTATCCTGCTCTGCTTCTCCTCTTGGCATATCTGTTATTATTTGACTTTTAATGCTAGTCTTTTTACTTTCTAGAAACTCAATCTTTTCTCCGATTATTTCTATTTCCCTTTTAACTTCTATGTACTCTTTTAATTCCTCTTTAGTCATTCCCCTACCTCCTATTTATTTAAACTCACCTTTATTAAGTCTTTTTGTTATTCTATCTTCTTTAAAATCAATCCATTTATTTACTTCTTCAAACTCTATATTAAATATATTCATTAACCAACTCATACAAATTCTAACATCTGCTATTTCTTCTGCTAGATTATCTTTATCTAATTTACCTCTTTTGCCTTTTGAAATAGCTTGTATTAACTCTGAACATTCTTCCATAGCTATAGTAGTACATAAATCTTTATCTACTTCTACAGCTTGCATATAATTGTTATACTCCATATCTATCTCCCTTCAAGTTCACTTATATATTTTTCTAATTTATCTAACTTACTTTGTGCAGCAACTAGTTTAGTTGATAACATACACTTTATATCTATTTGCTTATCTATAACTTTTAATAGAGTTTCTTCTCTTCTTTTTAACTCTTCATTCTCTTTAACAAGATTTTTATTCTTCTTAAATAAATAATTATTTAATTTAACTAACTCTTCTCTATGTTTTAATGCTGATCTTTTTTCTTGTTGTATCTCTGTACATCTATTAACTAATATCTTCTTACTCTTAAATAACATGCCTGTTACCCCCTTTATTTCATTTCTTGATAAATAAGTATGTCAATAACCTGTGATAGTCTTAAAACATCATCTGTAAGTCCATGCTTTGTATATAAGTTGCTTAGTATTTCTTTTAGTTCATCTAACATTCAATCACCCACCTATTTTCAATTAATTCTTGATTGAGAATAGAAGATTAAGCAGATAACAGTTTAATCCTCTATTCTGTTGTTATTTGAAAGAATTATTTTATTTAATTTCTTCAAACTCCAATTCTAAAACATCTATATCAATTTCAAGCCATTGTTTTAAATCTTCGCTTATTAATTGTACAGAGCTTAAAACTCTCTCTTTATCGTTATA
>NZ_JAGHFM010000171.1 GCF_017888745.1 Terrisporobacter sp.
CTTCCTAGTGACAGTTTCAAAATCTTAAATGCATCAGTTTTATTCAACATAAAACCTCCCTTATTGTTATTTGTAGCCATATTTTATCATATATTTAATAGTTAATATAGATTAGTTTTACCTAAAAGTATAATTACTATTTCAAATTATAGGGTTCAATAATATACAATCATAAATCTGCTATTTTTATTTATGCAATATTAAATTTTCCATCATATCTGAGTATTTGTATTTTCTTAAAAGATCTTCTAATACTTTCATAGAAGAGGATAATATTTTATCTTTATGATAAACCAATTTAAAAGAACGTTTAAATGGGCTTAAATTTATGTTATTTATGATTTGAATTTTATTATCTAAAATATCTTCTTCAAATGTATGAATTGATAAAAGAGATAAGCAATTGTCATCTAAGATTGCTCTTTTTATAGTATCTGTTGAACTAGCCTCCCAAGCTATTTGAACAGAAATTTTATGCTTAGATAAAAGATGTTCTAAGAAATCCCTTGTTCCACTACCGCCTTCTCTAACAGCAAATCTTTGATTTTTTAAATCTGTTAATTGTAGATTCTTATTATCTAAAATAGAGTGATTATTTTTACATAATAAAACCAAGTAATCATCTATAACAGGTATAGTTATTAAATCAGGTGATTGAATATCTCCTTCCACGATTGCCATATCAAGTTCAGACTTTATCAATTTTTTTTCTACTGTACTTGTGTTATTAACATAAGAGTAAGTATTTACATTTGGCGCTATTTTATGAAACTCTTTTAACACTTTTGATAGGATGTAAGTACCTACTGTTACAGAAGCACCAATTCTTAAGTTTTCTATATTTGAACTATTATTCATAGCTTTTTCTAAGTTATCAAATTGATCTACAACATCAATAGCATATCTTAAAAGTTCTTTTCCAAATTCAGTTATATAAAGTTTTTTGGATAATCTATCAAAAAGCATAGCGCCATAATGATTTTCTAATTCACGTATTACCTGACTTACTGTTGGTTGAGAAATGAATAAATTTTCACCTGCTAAACTCATATTACCTGTTTTTGCCACTTCTATAAAAATTCTTAAGTGACGAATAGTCATAATAATCCCTCCTTTATCAAAAAATTATGCTAATTTATATCTTATCAATAGGTTTTACCTATATTATTGATAAGATAATACCATTTTTAAAATACAATCTCAAGTGCTACAATTAAGTTGATATGGAGATAAAAGGTAAAAAATGTAATCTAGTATGATTTACATAACTCACAATATACATTTAAAATGATTACAGATTGATGAAAAGTAATTTACAAAGGGGGAGAATAATATGGCGACTTTAACAATAAGTTCAGCAGATGAGAAAAGAGTAAAGGCATTAGGTTTTTTGAGTAATAAGGGAACTGATAATTTTTCAGGAAGAGTAATAACAGTGAATGGAAAAATTACTGCAGCTCAACACAAATGTATAGCTGAAGCAGCAGAGTTATTTGGAAACGGAGTAATAACTTTTACAACTCGACTTACAGTAGAAGTACAAGGAATTCCATATGATAAAATTGAAGACTTCAGATCATATATTGCAAAAGAAGGTCTTGAAACTGGGGGAACAGGTAAAAAAATACGTCCAGTAGTTTCATGTAAAGGTACTACTTGCCAGTATGGTTTAATAGATACATTCGCTTTATCAGAAGAAATACACACTAGATTTTATAAGGGTTATAGAGATGTAACTTTACCACATAAATTTAAAATAGCAACAGGAGGATGTCCAAATAATTGTGTTAAACCTAATCTAAATGATTTAGGAATAATAGGGCAATGTATACCAAATTTTAATGAAGATTTATGTAAGGGATGTAAAAAATGTGTTATTTCAAAAAATTGTCCAATGAATGCATGTGAAGTAGTAGACGGAAAATTGAAAATAGATGAAGAAAAATGTATACATTGTGGTCGTTGTGATGGAAAATGTCCATTTAAATCTATAACAGATAGTCAACATGGATTTAAAATATATATAGGTGGAACATGGGGAAAAAGAGTTTCACATGGTATAGCTCTAAATAAAATATTCACCAATAAAGAAGAGGCACTTGATATAATAGAGAAAGCTATATTATTATACAAAGATCAAGGTATAACTGGTGAGCGTTTTGCAGCAACTATAAATCGTATAGGATTTGAAAATGTGGAAAAACAATTATTATCTAATGATTTATTACAAAGAAAAGAAGAAATAATAAATGGAGAAACTAATGTAGCTGGAGGAGCTACTTGCTAATTTAATATAAATGAAGAAAGTATCTTGCTATTAAGTGAGATACTTTTTTACTATTATGTTTATATTTTATGTAGTTTTAATAAGGTAATAAAAATATATATGGGATATAATTAAAATACATAATAATATATTTATAAAATAAAAAATAAAGAGGTATACATAATGGATATTTTTATAATAGAAGATGATAAAGCATTAAGTAGGGAGATTAGTTTAACGTTAAGTAAATGGAATTATACTGTAAAAGAAGTTAAAAACTTTGAAAATATAACTAATGAAGTATTAGAATGCAATCCAAAATTAATATTAATGGATATAAATTTACCATGTTATGATGGTTTTTATTGGTGCTCTCAAATAAGAAACTTTTTAAATGTTCCTATAATTTTTATTTCATCTAGGGATAATGATATGGATATAATAATGTCAATAAATATGGGAGGAGATGACTATATTATGAAGCCATTTTCGCCACAGATATTAGTTGCTAAAATCCAAGCAATACTTAGAAGAACATATTCTTATAATAGTGAACTAAAAAGTGACATTATAAAATTTAAAGATATAACTTTGAATATAGTTGAATCAAAACTTTATTTTAAAAACAAAGAAGTAGAACTTACTAAAAATGAACTTAAAATAATGAAAATACTTATGGAAAATCAAGAGAAGATAGTAAGTAGAGATGAAATAATAGAAGAGCTTTGGGATACAGATGAATTTATAAGCGAAAACACCCTTACTGTAAATGTGAATAGACTTAGAAAAAAATTAGATACAATAGGGTTAGAAGATTTTATTTTAACTAAAAAAGGGCAGGGATATATAATAAGATGAGTTTTTTTAAATATTTAAAGGAGATAAAAATGTTTTTAATTTTAATCGTTTTTATAATGATTATAGTAAATACAGTTATATTGTTAGACCCCAATTTATCTAAAAGTATAGATAGTTTGATTTATATAAATATACTAGTCATAATTACTTCTATAGTATTTTTGATTATATCTTATAGTACATATAGAAAAAAAGAAAATAAATTTATAAATTTTATAAATGATCCAAGTCAAGATGACAACTATATTAAAGATAATTATTTTTATATGAAGGTCATGGAAAAAATTGAAGAAAGTCAGAAGGAAGTAGATAACTTGAGAGATGAACTTGAAGAAATCAATGATTATATGACTAACTGGATACATGAGGTGAAAATACCTATATCAGTACTTCAAATAATAAGTAAAAGGATAAATGAAATTGATGAAAGTAGGCAGTTATTTAAGCAAATAAACAGTGAATTAAGTCGTATAGATAAACTTGTTGAGCAAGCCATGTATTCTAGTAGAGCAGGCAATTATAACTCAGACTTTTTCATAAGTGAAGTAAATTTAGAACATGCAGTAAAAGAAGTAATTAAGAAAAATAAGTACCAATTTATATATAACAAGATAGATTTACAAGTGGAAGAGTTGAATAAAACTGTATTAACCGATAAAAAATGGATTACTCATATAATAGAGTTAATAGTTGATAATGCTATTAAGTATAGCAATATGGGTGGAAAAATAGAGATATATTTAAAAGAAAATAAAAAGTGAACGGAATTACATATAAAAGATTATGGCTTAGGGATAGCACCTCAAGATATTGAAAGAATTTTTGATAAAGGATTTACTGGAGTGAATGGTCGCAAAAGAACTAAATCAACTGGTATGGGGCTTTATATATCTAAAAAAATATTAAATAAATTAAGTCATAATATAGATGTAATATCTAAACAAGATGAGTTTTGTGATATTTATATTACGTTTTATAACTTATCAGATTACTTTAATGTAATGTAACATCAATGTGACATAAATGACACATACCCTCTTAAAACTGTAAGGTTAATGAATGGAATCCATTGTTAGAAATTTATAGAATATAAGTATAATAAATATTAGAAATTTGGAGGGTATTATGTTAAAAGTTATTAATTTGAAAAAAGATTTTAAAACAAATAAAAATACATTTAAGATACTAAAAGATATAAATTTAGAAGTAAAAGAAGGAGAATTTTTATCTATAATGGGTCCTTCTGGAGCAGGTAAGACAACATTGTTAAACATATTATCAACTGTAGATAAGCCAACTTCTGGTGGTGTATATTATGATAATAAAGATATAGGAAAAATGAATAATAAGGAGTTATCCAGATTTAGAAGAGATAATATAGGATTTATTTTTCAAGATTATAATCTACTAGATAGTATGAGTGTAGAAGATAATATAGCTCTTCCACTGGTAATAGGAAATGAAAAACAAAGTAAAATCAAAGAAGAAGTATTAAGACTAGCTAAATTTTTTGGTATAGAAAATCATTTAAAAAAATATCCTTATGAATTATCAGGTGGACAAAAGCAACGAGTTGCTGCAGCTAGAGCTTTAATTACATCACCTAAAATTATATTTGCTGATGAACCAACAGGAGCATTAGATTCCAAGTCTTCTTCAGAACTATTAAATTGTCTTAAAGATATGAATGAAAAATTTAACGTTACTGTAATAATGGTTACTCATGATCCTTTTAGTGCAAGTTATTCTAATAAGGTAATATTTATAAAAGATGGTAAGTTAAATGCTAGAATAGATAGCAGTGGAAATAGAAAAGAATTTTATAATAATATAATGAATTTACTTACTTCCATGGGAGGTGAAGTAAATGAACTTTTTTAAACTTTCATTTATGAACTTAAGACAAAATATAAGAAATTATGGAATGTATATTTTCTCTATGGTATTTTCTATTTTAGTGTTTTATAATTTTATAACCCTTATGTTTAGTGATCAGTTTAGAGCATTACAAGATTTAAAAGTAATTTCAACTATATCTATGATGTGTGCTATGGTACTATGTTTGTTCTTCGTATTCTTTATTTCTTACTCAAGTAGTTTTTTTATAGAACAAAGAAAAAAAGAATTTGGGATTTATACTTTTATGGGTGTGGAAAATAATAAAATAGCACTTTTATTTGCTCAGGAAGGATTATTAATAGGAATAATAGCTCTAGTAGTTGGCATATTTGGAGGAATATTAACTAATAAATTGTTTTTAATGGCACTTGTTAAGGTTTCAAATATTAATACTATTATGAAATTTGAAATATCAACACCAGCAATAATTGTAACTAGTTTGATGTTTTTAGCTATATTAATTTGTGTATTTATAAAAGAATATATAACTTTATTAAGAACAGATATAACAAAACTTATAAATGCAACTAATATATATCAAAGTGATAATAGCAAAAATAAAACATTACAGGGTCTATTAGGAGTTATCGTAATAATTTTTGCATATCTATTGATTATTTATTATAAGAAATATAATATTCAGTTTACTATAGCGATAATAGGTACTGTAGTTTTAGTTATTATAGGGACTATGCTATTATTTAAAGGATTTTTTACATTTGTCATATCAAAGTTAATTAATAATAAGAATTTTTTATATAAAGGAACTAATGTATTAAGTTTTAATAATATTATTTTTAGAATAAGAGACAACAATAAAGTATTAGGGCAGATTACTGTATTAATAACATGTTGTTTAACATGTATAATAGTATCAATTTCTATGAAAACTTTATTTAGCTAAGGTCAAGAATCAGAGTATCCTTACAGCATTATGTATTTAGGTGATAGTAATGATACGATTGTAAATCAAGCTTTAACTTTGAGTAAAGAAGAAGTAGATTTCAAATTTGATACAGAAGTTATGATTGTTGAGACTAATGAGAATCCAAATGAAATGGGAGCAATTCCTTATACAGATGATGTAGATTTAATAAAATATTCAGAAGTAGAAAAGATATGTGAGTATAGAAAGTTAGAGAATGAAAACAAATTTTTAAATACTAAATTAAAAGACAATGAAGCAATCTTCCTTATACCGGGAAACCTTATAAATGCTTTTAATTTTAATGTGGATTTTAAATTAGGAGATAAAAATATTAGTATTATTGATTCTTATACTATGAATTTATTTGGTACGTTTAGAGATGGAAGACCTATTATAATAGTCAATGATGATACTTATGATTCAATAAGTAAAATTTTAGGCAGTGAGAAAGATAGTATATCATGTATTACCCTTAAAAACTTTGAAAATACTGCAAATATATCAAAATATATAGAAGAGAATAGTAACATACATGTGTATAGTGTGGATAATTTTGACAAAGAAAGTTATAACTTTGTTAATTCAATTTACTTTATTGGATTATTTTTATCACTAGTATTTATAGTGTCTGTAGGAAGTATTATGTACTTTAAATGTATATCCGATGCAAGTAAAGATAAACCTAGATTTGATACACTTAGAAAAATAGGAACTAGCCAAGAATATATAAATAAATCCATATTTAAACAGGTAGGAATATTTTTCTTGTTACCAGGATTAGTAGCTATAATCCATAGTATAGTAGCTGGATACTCTGTTGCAAGTTTCTTTAATCAAGATGGAAAAATATCCACATTAATAACTATATTAGTATTTTCTTTAATTTATTTAATATATTATTTGGTTACGGCTAAGAAATATATTAATCTTACAAAATAAATAATTATTTTTTAAACCATATTTTTACGTTATTATTTAAGTAGAAATATGGTTTTTATTAATTTGAAGGATATTTAAATTAAATATATTAGGGAGGGATTAAAATAAAAAAATTTAGAATAATATCTATTTCATTATTTGTATTAGGCATTTTATTAAATATAATTACATCAAAAATTCCATGGGTAGTAGAAAAATACTATTCCAATGGGATAAATATATACATAGTAAATATTTTAAGCAAAGTATCTAGTTTGGTTCCATTTTCATTATTTGAAATACTAATTTATATAGGGATTTTAGCTATTGTAATATTTATGATATACTCAATAGTTTATATAATTAAAAATCCTAAGAATGCTTTTTCATATATGAAAAGCTCTATTTTAAATATTATATCAGTATGTGGTATAATTTACTTTATTTTCATAACTTTATGGGGAATTAACTATAGCAGAATAGATTTGAAAACTTCACTCATTGAAGATTACAATAAAACTCATAACAAAAGCATTACCGAAGTTGAATATAATAAAGAAGATCTTAATAATTTATATAAATTTTTAATAAAAAAATGTAATGAAACTAGAGAGCTGGTATTAGAAGATGAAGAAAATATAATGAAGTGTAAGGGAGATTATAAAGAAGTTTTATCTAGAGCAAAGGATGCATATGAAAATGTCACTATCTTAAATCTAGATAAAATAGGTAAATATTCTACTCCAAAGCCTATTTTAAATTCAAAGTTATTATGTTATACAGGAATAACAGGTATATACTCACCATTTACAGGAGAAGCAAATGTAAATATAGCTGTACCAGATATTTATCTTCCTTTTACTATACTTCATGAAATGGCTCATCAAAGGGGATATGCCAGTGAAGATGAAGCTAATTTTTTAGCATATATAGCTTGCATAAATAATAAAGAATTTGATTTTAGATATTCTGGATATATTATGGCTCTTAAATATACATCGTCAGCGATGGCTACTATAGATTATGAAAATTATAAGAAGTTAAATGAAAATTTATCTCTAGATGTTATGAATGACTTAAAAGATAGTAATGAATTTTGGAAAAAATATGATGGCAAAATTAGTGAAGCATCTGATAAGATGAATAGTACTTATTTGAAGTCAAATGGAGTAAAAGAAGGAACTGAAAGTTATGGAAAGGTAGTTGACTTATTGCTTACATATTATTCTTTGGAAATTATAGAATAAAAGTAATTTAACTTTTATTCTACATATAATAATAGTAAGTAATAATTTATTGAGGTGAGTAATTTTTAATAGTATAATAAATTTACTTATTAAAATATGAGGGAGTTAATATTATGGATAAAAGAACAGACTTTAATGAAAACCACATATATTGTTCTAGATGTGGAAAAAAGAATTATTCTGGTGATAAATTTTGTATAAACTGTGGAAATAAGTTAAGAAGTATAGAAGATACAGTAAGAAATACTGCAAAAGAAGTAAAAGAAAGTATAAAAGCTAGTCAAACATATAAAGATTTTACGTATAATAACTACAATAATTCATATAGTGATAATTTCAATGAGAAAGATATGATTAATTTTATACAGAAAAAAGCAGATTACTATATACCAGAATTTAAAGACATTAAAGAATTAAAAAAATCAACAAGCTGGAACTGGGCTTCATTTTTCTTTAACTCATGGTGGTTTTTATATAGAAAAATGTATGTATATGGATTTGGAATCTTAATAGGGTCATTTATAATATCATCTATAATACCTTTACCTGGATTTATAATTAATATAATAATAGCAGTATTATCAGGATTATATGGTAATATAACTTACTTAAAACATATAGAAAAAGAATTACAATCAGTTGAATGTATGGATGAGGATGTTAAACAAAGAATATTACTTAGCAGAGGCGGAGTAAATATAGTAATTCCTATTATATTAGCATTACTTACAGTAATTGGTGCTTTACTTGCAGGGGTAGTAGGAGCATTCTTTTATATGCTTTCTTCACCATATTTTTATTAAAAAAATATAATTATAAATTATAAAACACATAGTAAATAATCTGTGTGTTTTTTTGTGAATATGATGAAATTTAGCATCTATTATCGAAGATTTAGAGTTGGTAAAATTAAAACTTAAGATATAAAAAAATTAAATAATAAAAAAAAATAATTATAAAGCTAATATAAAGTGTTTGTGATATTATTAACTTGATAAGTTTTTATAATTATTATCAATATATGAATCCTTTCTACTTAAATATTTACATATTCTAAGACAGAAGATACATGGACTAATTAAGAAATTCACTTCTTAAGGAATTAATAATCACGTCCTTTATATGTTTGAAATTATTTATGATATATTGTGATAATTATAAGGCTTTTAGTAAATATAACATATTTATATTTACCTATTGAAAAGATAGGCAAAGATTAAATTTATGGTAAGTATCATTATAAGAAATAGTACAAAGTTGTTATCATTTTTTTAATACCTCCACACACAGATCACTTATTTGTGTGCTAGCTAAGAATAGGAGGAAATTTATGAATAAAAAATTTGATGTAAGAAAATTAGTACAAATAAGTTTATTGATATCGCTACAAATTATATTGACTAGATATTGCTCTATACAAACACCAATAGTTAGAATAAGTTTTGGATTTGTTCCAGTAGTTATAATTGCTATGTTATATGGACCAGTTAGTTGTGGTATAGCAAATGGAATTGCAGATATAATAGGTGTTATGCTATTTCCAACAGGTTCATTTTTCCCAGGATTTACTTTAAATGCTGTTTTAGCAGGTGTAATTTATGGAATATTCTTATATAATAAACCAGCTACATGGTCTAGAATATTATGTGCATTATCACTTATTTCAATAGTTGTAAACTTAGGGCTTGGTACTTATTGGTTATCTATTATGATGGGTAAAGGTTTTATTGCATTATTACCCGCACGTATTTTTAAAGAGCTTGCTCTTATACCAATAAGAGCTATAGTTATAGGTATCATATGGAAAAAGATTATAGTGAAATTTCCAAAAGTATCACAGGTATAAATAAACAATAAGATTTAATGAATAGTTAATTATCAATGTTAATTAGATAAAATTTTTAATAAATAGTTCATACCAAAACCAGAAGGGCTAGTATTGGAGAAGGATGTCTATCATTTTTTAATAAACAAATTGAATGTATATATCAAGTGCTTATGAATAATTTATAGGCACTTTTTTTATTTGGTTTTTATCAGAATCAACTTAGTTCAAAATCAAATTATATGTTTTATTATTAACAATGGTTGATTATTGAAAGAGATGTAAATATAATTTAATTAGAATTAAATAAAATCCAAATGAGATTTACGAGAGAATTTTTTTAAAAATGCCGAAGAAGCAATCTAAAAATAGCCATTAAATTTTTATGAGAAACTTTCAGGCACAGGTATCGTAAATTGATGGGACTCTGGAAAGACTTTAGCCCAGTAATGGGTGGGAAGTCACCGAAGAAGAAAAGGAGTATTTTCTCACTGAAACTTTCAGGTAAAAGAACAGAGGATATGTGGCTGCTATTTATAGTGTCTACATATCCTTTTTTTATTGTAAGGAAATTATATGTTATCTGTTCTATGGATAACATATAATTTGCAACTTTGTTACTTGAGCAACGGACGCAGTCGTTGGCGACATGAACGAAGTAAATTTTTTTATTGATTAAATTTATTTTTATACTAATTAAATTACAATACTATTTCATTATTATTAAAAATTGGGGGGCTAATTTATTATGGAATTAAAAAGAACACGTTTATTTCCTGTACATGAAAAATTAAATGCAAAGATGTTTGAATTTGCAGGATGGGAAATGCCTTTAGAGTATAGTAGCGCTACTAAAGAGCATGATTATGTAAGAAGGAGTGCAGGATTATTTGATGTATCTCATATGGGAGAATTAGAAGTTAAAGGGATAGATGCTTTTAATTTTATACAATATTTAATTACAAATGATATTTCTAATTTAAAAGAAAATGAAATTATATATTCACCAATGTGCTATGAAAATGGAATGACAGTAGATGATTTATTAGTTTATATGATAGAAGAAAATAATTATTTATTAGTAATAAATGCAGGCAATATTGATAAAGACTATGATTGGGTAAAAAAACAATCAGAGAGATTTGATGTTGATGTAAATAATATATCAGACAAGATAGGTCAATTAGCAATACAAGGACCTAAGTCAGAAGAAATACTTTCTAGAATAGTAGACATAGATTTATCTGATATAGAATTTTATAAGTTCAAAAAGGATGTTAAAATTTGCGGAGAAAACTGTATAGTTTCAAGAACTGGTTATACAGGAGAAGATGGATTTGAGATATATTGTTCTAGTGATGTTAGTGAGAACATATGGAATTCTATATTAGAAATTGGAAAAGATGATATTTCACCTGCAGGGTTAGGAGCTAGAGATACCTTAAGATCAGAGGTAAATTTACCTTTATACGGACATGAAATAAGTGAAGAAATATCACCAATAGAAGGTGGTCTGGGAATATTTGTTAAGTTAGACAAAGATAATTTCTTAGGAAAAGATAGCTTAGTAAAGATTAAAAATAGTGAGAATCCAATGAAGTTAGTTGCCTTTGAAGTTCAAGGAAAAGGAATGATAAGAGCGGGATATGAAATAGAAGTTGATGATAAGGTAATAGGATTTGTTACTACTGGCTTAAAATCTCCCACATTAGATAAATTTATAGGAATGGCTATTATAGATTCTTCTTATGCAAAAATAGGTACAGAAATAGGAATTAGAGTTAGGAAAAAGTTAGTAAGTGCTGTAATAGTTAAAAGACCTTTTTATAAAAAACAATATAAGAAGGCAGAAATAGAGAAAGTAGAATATAAGCAATATCCATATATACCAGCAACTCATGAAGATGAAGTAAAAATGCTAGAAGCCTGCAAAGCTGAAACTATAGATGATTTATTTACCGATATACCAGAGAACTTAAAGCTAAATAGAGAACTAGAATTAGAAGAAGCCAAGTCAGAATTAGAAGTAAGTGAGATAGTTAAAAACATTGCAAATAAAAATGTAAGTACAGATGAACTAACTTGTTTTTTAGGTGCAGGGGCTTACGATCATTATATACCTTCAATTATAAAACATATAACATCTAGAAGTGAATTTTATACAGCATACACACCTTATCAAGCAGAAATAAGTCAAGGAACACTACAAAGTATATTTGAATTCCAATCAATGATAGCAGAAATAACAAAAATGGATATAGCAAATGCATCCATGTATGATGGTGCAACTGCTGCAGTGGAAGGATGTTTATTATCAGTTTCAAAAACTAGACGTAAAAAAGTAGTTGTTGGAAGAACTGTTCATCCTGAAACAAGAAAAATATTGAAAACATATTTGCAATTTAAAGATTGTGAAGTTGTTGAGATAGATTATGATAAAGAATTAGGAACTACTGATTTAAATAAATTAAAAGAAGCTGTGGATGAAGATACAGCATGTGTACTTGTTCAAAATCCAAACTTCTTTGGTATGATAGAGGATATAGATGAAATTGGTCAAATAGCTCATGACAAAAAAGCTATGTATGTATTAAGTGTAAATCCAATTACGTTAAGTATTTTAAAATCTCCAGGAGAAGTAGGGGCAGATGTGGCAGTTGGAGATGCACAACCTTTAGGAAATGCATTGAATTATGGAGGACCTTATGTAGGATTTTTGGCTATTAAATCTGGACTAATAAGAAAAATGCCAGGTAGGGTAGTTGGTCAAACAGTTGATAGAGACGGAAATAGATGTTATTGCCTTACTTTACAAACTAGAGAACAACATGTAAGACGTGATAAAGCTACTTCAAATATTTGTTCAAATCAAGGTTTAAATGCTTTAAGTGCAGCAATCTATCTTGCTACTATGGGTAAAGAGGGATTCCAAGAAGTTGCAATGCAAAATATACAAAAATCTCATTATGCTGAAAATAGGATGAGAAAAGGTGGAAAATTAACATCATTATTTAAAGGAAAGTTCTTTAATGAATTTGTTATAAAGTCATCTGTTGATATAGACATATTAAATAAAAAATTATTAGATAACAAGATACTTGGCGGATATGATTTAGGTAAAGATTATCCAGAACTAGAAGGATGCAAATTGATTTGTGTAACAGAAAAGAGAAGTGTAGAAGAAATAGATAGATTAATAGGAATTATGGAGGGGATGTAAATGAACGATTATAATAGCTTATTAATTGAAATTTCAAAGGAAGGCAGAAAATCTTATTCTCTTCCTAAACTAGATGTAGACACATTAAAAATAGATGAAATGTTAGATTATAATATGATAAAGAAAACAGATTTGGAATTACCAGAGTTAAGTGAGCTTGATGTAGTAAGACATTATACTTTATTATCTAACAAAAATTTTGGTGTAGATACAGGATTTTATCCATTAGGGTCTTGTACGATGAAATACAATCCTAAAATAGATGAAGATATGGCATCACTTTGTAAGTTTACTCAAGTTCATCCTTATCAATCAACTGATACAACTCAAGGTTCATTAGAACTAATGTACAACTTATCAAAAATGTTATGTGAAATAACAGGCATGGATGAAGTAACTCTACAACCATCAGCAGGGGCACATGGAGAATTAACAGGACTAATGATTATAAGAAAATATCATGAGACTAGAGGTGATTTTAAAAGAACGAAGGTAATAGTTCCGGACTCTGCTCATGGCACAAATCCTGCCAGAGCTAATATGTGTGGATTTGATATTGTTGAAGTTGAATCAACTAAGAATGGTTCAGTTGATATGGATAAACTAAAAGAAGTATTAAATGATGAAGTAGCTGCATTAATGTTAACAAATCCAAGTACACTTGGTTTATTTGAAAGAAATATAGAAGAAATAGCTACCTTAGTCCATGAAGCAGGAGGATTATTATACTA
>NZ_JAGHFM010000172.1 GCF_017888745.1 Terrisporobacter sp.
AAATTAAAAGGCATGCTAAGGATAATTATGACCAATATTTTAAACAAAATAGAAGACCTATAATTAATTTATTACAGGTCTCTCTATGCTCTTAAAATTTAAATGTTAAGAAAAGCTTGTGCTATCAGAGTATTAAGGTTAGTAAACAATATACTAGACACTACAAAATTTGATAATGGATACGAAGAATTGAAATTAGGCAATTATAATATAGTCAGTATAATTGAAGATATAGTTTTATCTACTTCTGATTATATAAAAAATAAAAAAATTACTTTTGATACTGATGAAGAAGAAGTAATATTAGCGTGTAATCCAGATGCGATAGAAAAAATAATTTTAAATCTAATTTCTAATTCATTAAAATTTACTAATGAAAATGGGCAAATAGAAGTTGATGTTAAGGTTAATCATGAAGAAGAAAAATTATTTGTATATGTAAGAAATGATGGACCACCTATATCTAAGGAATATTCAGAAAAAATATTTGATAGATTTGTGCAAGCTGATAATAACTTAAGAAGAGTGAGTGAAGGTAGTGGGATAGGTTTATATCTTGTGAGACTTTTAGTACAAATGCATAATGGTGAAATATGGTTGAATACAGATGTAAAAGAAGGTGTAGAATTCATATTCTATATACCTATTAAGACTATAAACTCTATTGATGACATAATGTTATATAATATTGAAGATCACTCGATAATGGATAAGTGTAGTATAGAATTTTCCGATGTATACTTTACATAAAATATATTTTTATTTAAAAAGATAATAGCTTTTTGAACTAGATACAGTCTCATTTAGCTATTATCTTTTTTATAATTTATTACCACACTTAGGACAATATTCAAAATCAGATTGTCCTATATATCCACACTGATTACATTTATTGATATTTGTAGAAATATTACTTAATAATTTTAAATCATTATCATTAATTGTAATATTTTCTCCTTTAGAGATTTTAGAACCAATATTTTCATCTAGTAAATATATAGAATTACAGCATGTATTTTTGACATAATATTTTTTATTCCATTTAAATAAAGGAATGAAAAATAGGCTGAAATACATATAAGATATATAAACCTCCATCCGACCAAAACATTCACATTGTGAACAAATCATATTTTGAGTAAAATCTAATTTTTTTTCTGTATTTGAAATGCCACCAATAAAAAACATAATATCAACTCCTAAATTTTATTATATCATAATGAAATAATAGATGAATTTTTATTTTTAGTATATAGAATAAATAAATTAAGTTTATTTACATAAAAAAGATTATTGGAAATAAAAACATCAATTACCGTTAAAAATTAATAACTTTTTTCTTATATTATAGTATAATATACTTTTAAATTGTAAAAATTATAATTTCTTAATATGGAAAGGAAATCTAAGAGATGAAAAAAAATAATATAATATTAACAATTAAAGATTATATGATTATAACAATAGGTGTAATATTAGTAGCCTTTGGAATACAATATTTTTATGCACCTAATGAGATAGCAGGTGGGGGGTTAAGTGGTTTAGCTTTAGTTATAAGTAACTATATACCTGTATTATCAGTAGGTACAATTGTATTTATAGGTAATTTAATATTATTCACAGTAGCATTTCTACTAGTTGGTGGAGATTTTGGTATGAAGACTATATATGCAAGTTTTGCACTTTCAGTTGTTATGGATTTTATGGAAAAAGTTATGAACTCATATGCTTTAACTACTAATTTATTTTTAGCTGTAATATCAGGAACTATAGTAATTGCAATTGGTATTGGAATAACATTTGCTATAAATGCTTCTACGGGAGGAACTGATATACTTGCAAAAATACTTAATAAGTATTCTACAATAAACTTAGGGATATCTTTATTGATAGTAGATTTATTCGTAGTTGTCTGTGGAGCAATTACATTTGGATTAGACAAAGGAATTTACTCTTTATTAGCTGTTATAATAAATGGATTAGCTGTTGATAGAGTAATATTATATATTGAAAAGAAACAAAAGCAGAGAGCTGAATTAGAATCTAACAAAGGATTAGCCGCTTAATAAAATCATATACAAACCGTATCTTAAATAAAAGATACGGTTTTTTTTTTATGAGTAAATTATATGTTATCTGTTCTGTAGGTAATATATAATTTTCGACTTTGTACCTTGAGCAACTGGTGAAGATGTTGCTCATATGAAGTAAAGTATCCATGAGTAACTTAAGTAAAGCAAATTTTTTATTTGAAAAATTTACAATATATTGAAATTATTCTATAGAAAATTGATAATATGAGCATTATAATAATGTACTATCAATAAAGTTTAATAATTTGGTTAATATTAAGTTTAATAAGATTTAAGGAGGCACAATTTTGAAAGATATTATAATAATAGGATCTGGAGTAGTGGGTTGTTCAATAGCTAGAGAATTATCAAAATATAAACTAAATATATCAGTAATAGATAAAAATGAAGATATTTCTGAAGGAATATCAAAAGCTAATAGTGGAATAATTCATGGAGGATTTAATGAAAAGAAAGGAACATTAAAAGCTAAATTAAACTTAGAAGCAAATAAAATAATAGATGAGTTAGCAAAAGAATTAGAGTTTCCTTTTAAAAGAAATGGCTCTTTAATATTAGCTTTTAATGAAGATGAATTTCAACGAGTAAAGTCTCTAAAAGAGCAAGGTAATGATTTAGGAATAGATGAATTAGAAATATTAGAAAAGGGAGAAGTTCTAGATTTAGAAGAGAATATTAACTGCGATGTAGTTGGTGCACTATATGTTAAAAATTCAGGGATAGTGAGTCCTTATGAAATGACATTAGCCCTAGCTGAAAATGCCTTTGAAAATGGTGTTGAGTTTATATTAGGAAAAGAAGTAGTGGACATACACAAGCAAAAAAATAAATATAAGTTTATTTTAAAAGATAATAATTATATAGAAGCTAAAATGATTATAAATGCGTCTGGATTAGAGGGTGCTAACTTAAATAATTTAGTAAGTGATAATAAATATGAAATGGAGTATGTGAAAGGTGAATACTGTTTACTAGATAAAGTTGCAGGAACATTATGTGAGAAAACATTATTTCAAGTTCCAAATGAATTAAGTAAAGGTGTATTAGTTACTCC
>NZ_JAGHFM010000173.1 GCF_017888745.1 Terrisporobacter sp.
ACATTCCTGCTAAAAAAAGATATATTAATCCTCAAGTAGTTTCTCAAGGTAGAGTTTCTAGTTTAAACGAAAAATTATCAAAAGATATAAATGATTTTTTAAATGTGGATTTTAATATTTGGCTAAGCGGAAAATAGCTATGAATATATATTGATACTCTCTTCTATGTATTTGTGAGTTCAATATCATAGCTTAATTTTATGTAATGACTTTGGTGAAATTTATTATAGTATATTAACTAAATTTACTATATCTACCAGTAAGAATTTAGATTAAGCTACAAAGCAAAAAGTATTACCAATTTTATGGTAATACTTTTTTTGTTCTATTTTTTAAACTTAGTTAAACCTAAGTGATTTTTCTTAATATCATCAAGTAAGTCATCTTCTAAGTAAATATCTAATGCACACCCTACCATTGCCTTTACTGATTTATGAAGTTTATCATAAGCTTCTTCAGAATTTGCATAATTTAAAAACTCTTTTTCATGAACATATACCATTGGATTTATATCTAGTGCTATTTCTGTATACATAGTAGGACAAACTTGACTTACATTACCTATATCTGTAGATCCTACTGGACCGTCTTTTCCTTCTAATATATCCGTTATACCTACCTCAATTAAATTATTCTTTGTTATATTTTGAAGTACCTTGTTGTTTACTATATTGTCAAAAGAATTTTCAAAATATCTGTAAGAAAGCTTAGCACCTGTCATTAACTCTGCACCTTTAGCACAATTTATAACCTTTTTAGTTACTTCATCTAAATAACTTCTTTCACTAGCTCTTATATAAAACTTACAAGATGCTTTTTCTGGAACTATGTTTGGAGCTTCTCCTCCATTTGAAACTATCCCATGTATTCTAACATCTGATTTTACATGTTGTCTTAGTGCATTTATTCCTGCAAAAGTAAGTTGTACTGCATCTAATGCATTAACTCCCATATGAGGATGACTAGCTGCATGTGCTGCTACTCCTTTAAAACTAAACTCTATTGAATCTATTGCCAAAGCCTTGCAATTTATATTATTAAAAGCCTCTATATGCATCTGATAACACACATCAATATCATCAAAAGCCCCTGCCTTAACTAAATCACATTTTCCTCCCGTAGTTTCTTCAGCCGGTGTTCCCATTAATACAATTTTTCCTTTAAAATTATCTTTTAGCTTACTTAATACTATACAAGCCCCTAATGTCGATGCCGCAATCCAGTTATGTCCACAGGCATGAGCTGGTTCTTTGTTTTCCCCATATCCAGGTAATGCATCATACTCTGCTAAAAATGCTATAGTAGGCCCATCATTATCTCCTAATTCTGCTCTAAAAGCAGTATCTATATTACAATATGGATAAGTTATATCAAATCCATATTCCTTAATTTTATCTACTAGATATTTAGATGATATGTATTCTTCTTCTCCTATTTCTGGATTATTAAATATAAAATCACATACTTCTTCTATTTCTTTTCCTAATTCATTCTCGATTTCATAAGCTCTTTTCTTTATACTTTCTATCATAAATTTCCCCCTATATTAGAACCCTATATATAATCCTATTGTTAAAAATACCATTGTAGTAATTACTAATATTATCATTAAAGGCATTATGAATCTAACCCACTTTGACCAAGGAATATTAGCTAGTGCTAGTGCTCCCATTAAAACTCCTGATGTAGGTGTTATTAAGTTAGTTATACCTATACCAAATTGATAAGCTGTAACTATTATTTGTCTAGATACATCCACTAAATCTCCAAGCGGTGCAAGAACAGGTACTGTAAGTGATGCAAGTCCTGATGCTGACGGTATTAAAAATGCTATTAGACCTTCTATTAAGAAAGTTAAATTTATAAATATAGCTTTTGGTAATCCATTTAATACATTTGCTGCAGAATTTAATATTGTATCTATTATATATCCGTTTTCTGCTATTATTACTATTCCACGTGCAAATGCTATACATAATCCTGCTGATATTAAATCCTTTGCTCCACTTGTAAAGGAATTAACTATTTCATCTTGTTTAAGTCCTGACGCTATTCCTGATATTACACCTATAGCTGTAAATATCATTGCAATTTCACTTATGTACCAACCTTGTTTTAAAACTCCATATACCATAATTCCCATACCTAATGTGAAAATTGCTATTACTATAGCTTCTCTTTTTGTAAACTCTTTTATATTTGTATTATTATTTATTACTTCTTTATTTAGTGATATATCCTTCACTAAAGACTTTGTAGGATCTTTTTTAACTTTATTAGCATACATCATAACAAATCCTATACATATAGCTATAAATATTATAAACATAATAACTCTATACTCTATTCCAGAACCTGGAGCTATATGTGAAAGTGCCTGTGCTATACCTACAGAGAAAGGATTAGTGGTAGATGCTGCAAATCCAGCTCCAGCTCCTATAAATACGGTTGCCACTGCGGTTAATGAATCATATCCCATACTAGTCATAAGTGGAATAAATATCATATAAAAAGGTAGTGTTTCTTCACTCATTCCAAATGTTGTTCCACCTAGACCAAACAAAATCATTGAGATTGGTATTATTAAAAATTGAAATTTCTTCATTCTATTTACAGTATGAGCTATAATGGCTTCTATTGCCCCTGTTTTATTAATTATTCCAAATGCTCCTCCAACTATTAAAACAAATCCGACTACTTCAGCTGCATCTATGAATCCATTTATAGGTGCTGTAAACATATCAGTAACTCCTTGTGGATTTGATGATACTTTTTCATAAGTTCCAGCTACAACAACCATTCTTCCTTCTATATCTTCTCTTTCAAAACTTCCACTTGGTACTATCCAAGTAAGAACTGCCATTACTATTATCAATAAAAATATTATAGTAAGTGTATTCGGCATAGTAAACTTTCTTTTTCTTAAACTACTCATTTTTGATTCCCCCATTTTGTAAGTTAAAATTTTTGATTGTCCCTTTATTTTTCTATCCTAGTTTGTATAGATGTAAAATTTGCTTTCCTCATATATCCAACGACTTCATCCGTTGATCAAAAAAAGCCCAACATGAGTACATGTTGAGCTTAATATGCTAAATACAACATACCTACATCTTCCCTTTATCTTACTTAAGATAGCTCTCCATCAAAATTCGGGATAATTTTGATGACAGTACTGTACTTATTAAATACAGTCCCAGCACTAGCTTTGGACACTAGCACTTCGGCACTTACCCCTTTCGTATTGCTTCATTGGCTTCCGACCTCTTCAATACTAATCTTAGTAAGTGCGACCTCTACCTCAATCTTTTTATTAGATGAGGTAATATCTATTAAATTTTATTTATTGTAAGTATTTTATCATAATATGTAAAAATTGTAAATATTTTCATTTTTTAATATTTTACTAATAATTACATTTATAACGTAACTTCATACATCATATATCTGAACAAAGCGCATACTAAAATTTCTAACTCATATGGGTCAATCTCTAATAAATTAATACTCTAACTATCTACAACATATTTATCTAAATAATCATATTTACCATAGTAAAAAAGATATTGATTTTTAATCAATATCTTTTCTGGATTTCAATGGTAGAGATTATCCTCACCAAATTTATCTCCAATTAACTATTCTAATAATTATCTATATATAACCTTCCCATCTATATCTTCCACACTCTGGCATCCAGTAAGTCTCATAGTAGCTTCAAACTCACCGATTACCTTATTAATATACATCTCTACACCTTCCTTGCCACCACCGAAAGATGCAGTGACAAAAGGTCTTCCTATAAGCACACCATCAGCCCCAAGACCTATTAATTTAAGTACATCAACACCACTTCTAACACCACCATCAACCAAAACAGTTAACTTACCTTTAACAGCTTCAGCTATAGCAGGAAGTACATCTGCAGCTCCTGGAGTACAGTCTAATACTCTACCGCCATGATTAGATACAACTATGGCGTCAACACCAGCCTCAACAGCTAATAGAGCATCTTCAACAGTCATTATTCCCTTTACTATAAATGGTAACTTAGTAGCCGATTTTAATTCTTTTAAAGCCTCTACATCTTTTGGAACTACTGTTTTTCCATGCATAGATAAAGTTACTAAACCACACGCATCCACATCTACACCCACTGCAAATGCGCCAGCTTCTTCAACTAATTTTATTTTCTTGATTATATCGTGATTTTCCCAAGGTTTTATAAATACTATACCTTGACCATCATTTTCTTTTAATACATCTAAATTATCCATTAAAAAAGAATCTACAGCAGTATCTCCTACCATTGCATATATACCACTATCTATACATCCTTCCACAACTGGAGTTATATATTCTCTTTCACTTATTTTTCCACCCATATTTAAAGTAGTTCCTGTTATAGGGGCTGCAAAAATAGGTGCTTTCATCTTTCTTCCAAATAGTTCTACTGATGTATCAGGATTAGATACATTATGTATAACTCTCATATTTATTTTAATATCTTGTAAACTTTTAAAGTTTTGTATAAAAGCAGATCCAGTATCTTTTCCGCCCATTCCTGGAACTTCACCTGCACAAACTACACCATTACAGGCTTTACATACTTTACAACTTCCATTTAAACTTTCTCTTGCTTCTTTTAGCATATCTTTGTAATTCATTATCAAAATCCCCCTACCTAGACAATAGTTTCTTAATAGTTCTTACAAGTTTATTATAGTCTATAAAACATTCTTTAGAAAACTTTTTCTATGTATTGGGGTTATACCAATTTTCTCTATGGCTTCATAGTGTTCCTTTGTTCCATAACCTTTATTTGATTTAAACCCATACTCTGGGTATATCTCATCATATTGACACATCATTCTATCTCTTGTAACCTTAGCTAATATACTAGCAGCTCCAATTGATATTGATTTAGAATCCCCCTTTATTATTGGGTTTTGTTTTATATCAACACCTGGTATGGTTACAGCATCCACAAGTAAATAATCAGGCTGCTTTTTCATTGAATTTAAAGCTTTTTTCATAGCCATATATGTTGCATTTAAAATATTATAATCATCAATTTCTTCATTATCAACGATTCCAATTCCATAGTCCAGTGCTTGCTCTTTTATTATTTCATATAACTCTTCTCTTTTACTTTCTTTTATCTTTTTAGAGTCATCTATTCCCTCTATTTTAGTATTTGGAGGTAAAACTACAACAGCAGCAACTACAGGTCCAGCTAGAGGTCCTCTACCTACCTCATCTATTCCACCTATGTACAAGTATCCTTTTTTATATCCATCATTTTCATATGTATTAATCAATTCTAGCCTTTCTTCTTCTTTTCTTACTACATCAAGTTTTTTTGCTAAAGATACAGCTAATTTCTGAACTGACTTTCTCTCATCATCTTTTAATATATTTATATATTCTAGATACTGTTCTTTATTTAAATTATCTATAATCTCTTTAATTTCTTTCACACTTTTGTTTTGCATTATTTTCTCCTTATTAACTTTTTATCTTATTATTTACTTACCTTTTATATTTTATCATAAATAAAATTACGTGGATATTTTACCCACGCAATTTACTATTTTATATCTATTTGCATTTTTAAGAATACTGCTTTTAAAATAAGATTCACTTGGTAAGACTGTCTTACACCTGTTTTGCACCACATGGCGAAATGTTCACAATTATTAGATGGAAGTAAAAACTTTTTTTCTCCTATTCGACTTCTGGCTCTTTTTACAGTTTCTTCTGGAGAATATATTTTAAATCTTAATTTATTTTTTATTTGATAAAGAAGATACAGGGTTTGTACTCCATCTACCATATTTCTATCTAGTCCTGTAGCCCTTATTCTTTTCACATAATTTGATTTATCTTTTGAAAATTTATATACATAATATTTATTAGAATCACCAAGAAAGTTTTCTAGATTTGTTTCATCTATTACCATCTCTCTTAGAAAAAAATCCTTTTCTTTGCCACTGTAATGAATAACATGCTTTTTATCAACAAATATTCCAAAATGATTATATATACCTTTATTAACACATATTACATCTCCGTATTGAGGTTCAATCAAAATATCACCTCCTAATAAATATCTATATATATATTTATGATTTTTATTTCTAATTGTTATTTAATAACAAAAAAAGAAAGCAGATTGCTTTCTTTATTTTTCCTCATAATCAGAAGGTTCTTCTAAAGATATTTGCCCTATTTTACC
>NZ_JAGHFM010000174.1 GCF_017888745.1 Terrisporobacter sp.
ATGATGAATTAGTCCTTATAACTTCTAAAAAACATAATTTCTCAAATAAAAAATATGTAAATCTTAAAGATGCTAGTGAAGAAAATTTTATATTTTTAAGTTCTCCCTCTGGAATGGATAGTTTTTGTATATCTCAATGTAATAGACATGGATTTGCACCAAATGTAGTCTATTCAGTAAATAAAATTGAGACAATTTTAGGACTCGTTGAAGAAAACTTCGGAATAACTATGCTTATGAGAAAAACAGTCAGCTGTTTTAATAATGATAAAATCTCCATAAATTTATTAAAACAGCCTGTTACAAATAATTTATCTTTAGTATATAGAAAAGATAAATTATTATCTGAGAATGAAAATTTATTTAAAAATTTTATTATAGAATCAACAAAAGAAGAGTAATAAAATATTTTTTATCACTCTTCTTTTTAATTAGGCTATTTTATATTTACATTATTATAGTGAGGATTGCATTTATATTATTTATATAACTAATTCTACATCATAAAACTTATTCAAATGATTTTATTTCATAAGTGTTCATATCAACATCCATAAACTTAGATCTTTTGAACTTGTCTTTTAAATGATATGGAACTGTACAATCATAAATTGTCTTACAAGTAATTCCTCTATCTTTTATTTGAGGATTATATTCTGGGTTTTGTGATGGATCCAGTGGATGACATCTTACTCCTGGTATAAATATAGTATCCACATCTCCTTGATATCTAGTATTTAATGCCCAAAGTACGTCATTACTATCAAATGGATCCACATCTTCATCTACTAAAATAACATGTTTTAGCTCTGGAAATGCTGTAAATGCAATAAGTGCAGCTTGTCTTTGACGGCCTTCATCACTTGGCATTAATTTTTTAAATTGTATGACAGCCATGTATTTTCCACCACCAGCAGAATGAGAATATACATTTACTAATCTACCTGGCATAGATTTTTCTATCATTTCTATTATGCTTGCTTCTGTTGGTATACCAGCTAAATTTACATGCTCTTCACTCGGTCCTATGCAAGTTTGCATTATAGGACTTTTTCTATGAGTTATTGCTTTAACTTTTATTAAAGGAAGCGACGGATTCGCCTCTCCTGTATATCCTGGGAACTCTGGCATCGCTTTACCTGTATTAGTATTCATATCTTCCCTTACTCTCACATTAGGTATCAATTCGCCTTCTATTACATACTCAGCGTTTGCTATTGCTTTTTCATTTACAGTTAAACATTGTACCATTTCCACTGGTTTTCTTCTTATACCACCTGCTATAGATATTTCATTGAATCCAAGTGGTGTAGTAGGTGGTTCAAAACAAGATGCTATTGGTATAGCTGGGTCTACTCCTATACTTATAGATATAGGAAGTGGTTTATTTAACTCTTCAGCTTTTTTTCTAAAAGCATCTAAATGTCTTACTCCTGGTGTGAAAAACATTGATATTTCATCTTTTGATTGTAAGCACAAACGATGTATTGTCACATCTCCTTCACCAGTATCAGGGTCACATGCGTAACACATTCCTAAAGTAATATATGGTCCTGCATCTTCTAAAGTATTTGTTGGTGCAGGCAATATTTTTCTTATATCAAAATCTTCATCAGTTGCATAATGTACTACTTCTTGGCATTTTGCATCTTTATTTTCTATAGTAATTGGTGATATAGCATCTTTTACTGCTTCATTAAGTAAAAATCCTAATTGATTAGGCTTGCACCCAAGTAATTTTGCCACTCTTTCTCTACTTGAAAATAAGCCTATTAGGACTTTGCTATCACCATGATTTTTAACATTATTAAATATCATAGCTGGCCCTAGTTTTGTAGGTCTTTTTACAGTTCCTCCAGCTCCTACATGTCTATATATACCAGCAATTTCTCCGTGTGGGTCCACTTCTGTGTCTGTATAAACTAACTCATTTACTTCATTTTTTAAAAAATCTAAAGCACATCTTATATCATAAACATTTACATCTTTTCTATCTATTTTCATTGTTTATCCCTCCCCATCTTTTTTCATTACAAATATTTATTCTAAATTGGTCTAATACTCTCATTACATGATGGTCAATTATATCATCTAAAGTTTTTGGATTAGAATAAAATCCTGGCATTGGTGGCATTATACTTACTCCTAGCCTTGAAAGCTTTAGCATATTTTCTAAATGAATAGGACTTAGTGGAGTCTCTCTAGGACATATAACTAATTTTCTTCCTTCTTTTAAAGTAACATCTGCTGCTCTAGCTATTAAATTATCACTATAACCATTACTTATTGCACTTAGAGTCTTCATGCTACAAGGAAGTATTATCATTCCATCTACTAAGAATGAACCACTTGCTACCTTGGCACTTAAATCACGATAATCGTATGTATAAGTCGCAATTCTTCTTAAATAATCTATGTCATAAGGTGTCTCTATACTTAAGTTGGCAGCTGCCCAATCACTAATGATTAGATGAGTATTAACATTTTCTATATCTTTTAATTTTTCTAAAATTCTTACTGTATATATTATTCCCGTTGCTCCTGTTGAACCTATTACTAAATCCATTTCTTATTCTCCCTCATAATAAATATCATTTCTTCTAATATTTCTTCACTTAACTTCTTTACTTGATTAATTTCTTCTTTAGTTATATTATCTAAATGTACTCCGCTACAAATTAGAAAATTCCCTTTAAAAATTTTACTTATTTCTTTTGATAATAAATCACTTAATATATGGTCTTTATGGTTCTTAAATGAAATAGTATTTGATTTGTCTTCTAATCCACCATAACTTAGTCCACCAATATGAGGTCTATCTCCTCCTGATAAAACTATAAGTAAATCTTCTCCCACATACATTGCTTTTAAGTTTAAGTTTATTCTCCCTAATTTTTTATCTATATTTATCATTTTAAATCCTTTTTATATTAAGCTTCTATTTTGAATTTATGTTTTATTTTTATATATTAATTTTATATACTAGTGTTTCTATCTTCAATTCTTAGTTGTAAAGGATTTATTCTTATATGGAATAAATCTTTGCTTAATTAAAAAAAACAGCAAAGACAAGAATAAAAATATCTTATCTTTTCTGTTTTATTTAAATATTTCTCTATTATTATCTATTACTTCCATCTAACATTACTCATAATAAATCTACTTCTAGGTAATATGGGAATCTGCTATAAATTATAAGCCACACTTTATATATATAAATATCTAACTTATCTGCTTATACGCAGAATGTAAATTATTTAGCATATTACTATATTAAATAAAAAAAGAATATGTTTCTATAACATATCCTTTTTTTATTAATGAAGGGACATTTGAAATTAGGCTTAAGATTTAAAACTACTAGCACAGCTATAAATCTTATATTTCTAAAATACATATGTACCTGTATTTATATTATTATCTTACTATTGGTAAGTTTACTATTAATGGTACTGTTGAATTAGAAGCATTTCCTTCTATTCTAAACACTAATTCATCTTTATAAGAAGGTACACCATTTAGAGCTCTTATATGAAGCTTCACTTTTGTTGATTCTATTCCATCGCAATAAGCTATAGGGAATATATCTATGTTAGATGTTCTCATAATACTTTGACGTATAAATCCTCCGCTACATCTAGTATTAAACATGGCTCCGTTTGTAGTTTCTAATGTTATATCAAATCCGTTTTTAAGTTCATCAAGTGTTATACTAGTTTTATCAACTTTAACCTTTGGTGTAGAAGTATATATAATATCATTAACTACTGGAATTTTTACTTGTACATCACTATCAGATGTTAATACAGATGAATCTATAGTTATATCCCAACTTTCTAAATATTCTATATTAGCATTTGGCTCGTAAACACCAAACTCTATTGATTTTCCATCATTACCTACTGCTAAAGTTGTTTTTATATCGTAGTTTTGAGATATAGATTCTTTAATTTTGTATGGGTCATTAGTGTTAAATTCTGAACCATTAAGTGTTAATTTAACCCATAACTCTCCTCCACCATTTTCTAAAAATTTAGAATATTTAACAGATGATTGATCTGCAGTAAGTGTAGCATTAGAAGTAATTTGTCTTTCTAATGATGTTGTGTTTTTAACTGCTCCTATTACACTTTGTGGTATTGTAGCTGCAAATGATGCTGTAGAACTTGTAAGAACTATGCTTGAAACTACTAATGATGTTGCAATTTTTTTCATTTTAACTCCTCCAATTTTATATAAAAAATTTAAAACAGAAAAAATGATTTAAGTTACTAATAAGTTTTGTATAGGTATAGCCTTTTTATTATGCCACTTTTTATTTTAAAATACATTGAGATTAATTTATAGATAATATTCTCCTATGTAGAAAATAAATACAATATTTGTACAATAAAAAATTTCATTCTATCCACAAACTAGATAAAATATATTTTCTTAGAAATTAAAAATGCCCTCAAAGAGGGCATAGTTTTTCTATCAACAATGATAACAAAAAGTTTACTAACTCTTCGGCAACTGGCTGGCATAGTTTATAATAACCCTTAACCCCTATAGCTTTGCGTCCCTAGATTTCCCTAGGTTTGCCTATTAAATTTTGTACTTATTATCTTAACATAAATTTATTCCTGTTAAATACATATTAACTTAAAATATGAGTAAATTCAATATTTTTTTGATAATTTTTTTATTTTTTTCTAAATTTAGATAGATTGTTATAAATATAATTACACTACTTTATAAATTTATCTAAGAAACCAAACACTTTTTCATAATAAGTATCTGGGTCCACATCAGGAGCTGCTCCGTGAGCTGCTCCATCTATAATAAGCATATCTTTTTCCACATTAGCTGCTTCATATAATTCATAAATCATTTCTGTTGGTACATATGTGTCATTTCCTCCATGAGTGAATAACATTGGAGTTTTTGATTTTTTAACTTGTTCTAAAGCTGAAGCCTCTTTGAAGTTATACTTAGCTCTAATATTAGTAACTACTTCTGCTGCATTTAAAACAGGGAATGGTTTTAGTCCAAATCTTTCATTTAACTGCGCTTCAAACATGTCTTGAACAGAAGTATATCCACAATCTTCTACTATGGCCTTAACATTTGTAGGCAGTTTTTCTCCAGAAGTCATCATCACTGTTGCTCCTCCCATAGACTCTCCATATAAAGCAATTTGTGAGTTTTTATCTAAACCAACTATATAGTCTATCCATTTTAACATGTCTTTTCTATCTAACCATCCCATACCGATATATTTTCCTTCACTATTTCCGTGAGCTCTCATATCTGGTGTTAAAACATTATATCCTTGCTTGAAGAAATTAAGTGCTATTGGTTGAACATCTTTATGACTTGAAGTATATCCATGAGCTATTATTACCCATTTATCAGTTTTTTCATCTTGTAAATAGGTCTTCCCCCATAATTTTAATCCATCTTCTGACTGTATAGTAGTTTCATCTGTTTTAACTACTTTTAACCATTTATCAACTTCTTTTTTAGATTTTTCTTTATTAATTCTTTCAATCTCTAATTCTTCTGATTGAGGTGCATTGGGATCCACATTAGCTGCTGTAAGTATTCCTTCTTGTCTAACTAAAGCATAGTTAAAGAAGTAATTTCCTACAAATCCTAAACCACCAATTGTTAGTATTATTAATATAGTAATAACAGATATAACTATTTTCTTTTTATTTTTCATATAAGTCCCCCTATGAAGTATTTTACTTGATTTTTATTTTATATTGAAATAGTTTGAATGTCAATATATTTCATTCTAAAACTAATAACCCTTCTAAAAAGGACTTATTTAGAAAAGTGAGGTTAACTATTGAAATATTAAATTTTAATAATATATTTAGTTATATTTATTTATAATGTATAATCGCTCAGTATATTAAAAAGGGTGTCCCGTTTTTGGGACACCCTTTAATCTATAATTTTATCATAGTTTTTATGCTAGCAAAAAGCTCTTTCTATTTTTTTATTTTCTTCGTAATATTCATCACATAAATTTTCTAGCCTAGATAATATTTCTATGGTTTTATTATAAAATTCATTAAATACTCTTATATTTCCATATACTTCATCTATAAATTTATATACAGGATATTTTTTAGGAGGTAGATTATTACTTAATAATAAGTTTTTTATAATATCTATCTCATTAGATGTTAATTGATTATCGTGTGATC
>NZ_JAGHFM010000175.1 GCF_017888745.1 Terrisporobacter sp.
ACAATCCCACTATCAGCTAAAACTATAATTTCATCAGCATTTTTTATAGTAGAAAGTCTATGAGCCACTACTAAATTTGTTCTATCTTTACTTAACTCTTCAAGTGATTTTTGAATTTCTCTTTCAGTTACATTATCTAAAGCAGAAGTTGCCTCATCTAGTATTATGATTGGTGGGTTTTTTAAGAAAACTCTAGAAATTGATATTCTCTGTTTTTGTCCACCAGACAATTTAACACCACGTTCCCCTATATAAGTATCATATCCTTCAGGTAAACTTTCTATAAACTCATGTATTCTAGCTTTTTTAGCAGCCGCTATAATTTCTTCATCTGTAGCATCTGGTTTTGCACAAACTATATTATCTCTAATAGTTCCTGTAAATAAGAACACATCTTGTTGAACTACACCTATATTTTTTCTTAAAGATTTTAAGCTTACATCTTTAATACTAACATTATCTATTTTTATATCACCATTATCAAATTCATAGAATCTTGGAATTAAATTACATAATGTAGTTTTACCTCCACCAGAAGGACCAACAAGTGCAACAGTTTTTCCTGCTTCTATAGATAAATTTAATTTATCTAATACTTGCTTATTATCTTCATAAGTAAATGATACATTTTCTATTTCTATATTTCCTTTTACCTCTTTAAGATCTATAGGATTTTCTATTTCTTTTTCAGTATCTTCATTTATAATTTCCATAAATCTTTCAAAACCAGTCATACCATTTTGATATTGTTCTGTGAAGTTAATTAATTTTTTTAATGGTTCTATAAACATTTTAACATATAAAATATATGCAGCAAAATCCCCTAGATTTATTTTACCTATAAAAGTAAAATATCCTCCAGCTATTAATGCAACTAGTTCTAATATATCCATAAAAAAGTTCATACCAGAGAAATAATCTGCCATAACCTTATAAGCCCCTTCTCTAGCAACCTTAAATATATTATTGCTTTTATTGAATTTTTTTAATTCTTGCTTTTCGTTGCAAAATGACTTAGTAACCTTCATACCAGCTATACTGTTTTCAAGAGTTGCATTTACATCACCAGTAGTTACTCTTGTTTCCATAAAGGCTTTTTGCATTCTTTTCTTTTGTGCAATAGCAAACCATGCTATGAATGGTAATAATGCAAATATAATTAATGTTAAAGGCACATTTATACCTATTAATATAAAGAATGAGCCAATAAACATCACTAATGAAATAAATAAATCCTCTGGACCATGATGAGCTAATTCAGAAATATCCATTAAATCATTTATTATTCTCGACATAGTCACACCAGTCTTATTATTATCAAAATATGAATTAGGTAGTTTTTGTAAGTGTGTAAAAACTTCACTTCTCATATCTCCTTGAATTCTAACACCTACAACGTGACCCCAATATTGCATAAAATGATTAAGTACTGCCTTCAATATAAATATAAACATTAAAGTAGTTGCAAAGATAATTAACATTTTTAAGTCTTTATTTGGAACTACTTCATTCATTATATCTCTAGTAATCATTGGATACACTAAATTGCAAGTAGCAAATAAAAATGCAGCCAAAATATCTAGAGCAAAAAGCCTTTTATAGGGCTTATAATATTTAACAAAATCTTTTATCATGTATTCCTCCTAATAATTTAATCCTATATAGTTTACTATATATTTATATACCTTGCATTATAAATTTAAATCATATAATTTTTTCACAATAAAAAATAAGGAGTTTTACTAAACCCCTTTAACTTTAATAAATTTCTTATCTTATTATTCAACTATACTCTTATGCTTCTAATACATCTGAAATATTTTGCATAGCACCTAAAGCAATCTCTGCAAATTCATCAAAAGGTACTCCAGTAAACTCTATAGCTCTCATCGCTTCCCTATTAGCATTTGCGGCAAATCTTTTTTCTTTCATTCTTTTTATTACGGATTTTGTTTTTACACTAGTAAGTTTCTTATCTGGATAGCTAAGAGCTATTGCATTTATAAATCCAGTTATAGGATCTACTGCATATATAGCTTTCTCCATTAAGCTCTCCCTTTCTACACCTTTATTATCATGATGACCAAGAATAGCTCTATATAATTCTTCATCACCAAATCCTTCTTCTTTTAATAGTTCCACACTTTTAAAAGCATGAGCATCATTTACTACCCCTGGCAATCTTCCTGTAATATCAGAATCTAAATCATGTAAAAGTCCAGCAATTGCCCATTTTTCTTCATTCTCTGGCTCTAATTTTTTAGCCATCTCCCTCATCACAGCTTCAACTGCATAGCTATGTTTTAACATATAATCAGTTTTCAAGTATTTAAATAATATTTTTAATGCTTCTTCTCTCATTTTATTACTCCTTATGTATTAATTTCTTACGCTATACTTATTCGACAATTTCCTATAAATTCCTCTTATGATTATATTTTTTATTCTATAAAAAATCACCTTGAGTTTATCAAGGTGGTGCAAAGAATGAATAACATAATATGTGAAATCACATCTATTAGCAAAATAGTCTTAATTTCTTTAACATATTATTCACTGTTGTATTTATTTTAAACTTAATCAACGATATATTTTTTGCATTTCTTCTTTTCTTTTTTCATCCATAATAATTATACTCCATGAAATTATTGCCATAAAAATATTTAATATATTACACAAACCAGAAGCTCTCGATAATTCTATTGATAAAACCTGGGATATCATAACAATATAATTCCAAAGTATATGAAAAATTATAATTGGCCAAATACTATTAAGTTTTATAGCTAAACCTACAAATGAAAAACCTAATAAACCTGAATATATAATTCTATATAATACATCAATCCATGGAATTCCCATAAAAATAGTCACTATATGAAGAATAGAAAAAGATAAACTACTAATTATCATAGCAGGTATAATAGATTTTTTATTTTTAAAAGAGTTTAAAATAATCCCTCTATAAATTACTTCTTCACAAAAACCTGCCATGCATGTTCCTATAAACCCTAAAATCATAATTATATATATACTTATATTAAGATAATTTTTGTTTATAATAATTTCATATATAAATTTATTTATCATAAAAATAATAACTATTATATAAGGTAAAAACCAAATTAAATTTTTTTTATTTATTTTTCTTAACCCGGATTCTTCTAAACTAAAATATTTCTTTACCATATATATCACAAAAAACGTTGGTGGAACTTGCATTATAAACTTAAAAATTATAGTATTTATATCCAAATTCATACTTTCTACTATATGTCCACCTATTGATAATATCATAATGTTAACGATAAACAACTGTACAAACATAATAAAATAATACCCTACAAGTATAAATATTGCTTTCTTTTTTTTATACATATTACTACTCCTAATTTTAAATTTCTATTAAAACTTGTAATTAGCTAATATTAATATGTCAAACATACTGCAGTTTTATAATTTTATTATATCACGCTTTACGGTATACGGTAATATTTACTATTTATAATATTACTTATTAACTCTGAACTACAAATTACTATATTCTAATAAATATTTATGTTTGGATAAAATGTTTTTGCAAAAAAATAAAAATGGGATTCAAGCGATTACTAGCATAACAAGTCCAGCTAAAATAGCTCTAGATAATATGCTAAAAAACACCCTGAATAACTTCAGGGTGTTGAAATATTTTAATTAGTTGTTATAAATATTAATTATTATTTATCTCCAAAAGCATCTGCCCAGTCTTTTTTAAACTTCTCAATACCTTGATTTGTTAATGGATGGTTTAGCATTTGATAAACAAGTTTTGCAGGAACAGTAGCTATATGTGCTCCAGCTAATGCAGCATCAGTAACATGCATTGGATGTCTAACACTTGCAGCTATTATTTCTGTATCTATTCCGTGAATATCAAATATTTCTGCCACAGTTCTTATTAAATCCATACCATTTGTTGATATATCATCAAGTCTTCCAAGGAATGGACTTACGTATGTTGCTCCAGCTCTTGCAGCAAGTAGAGCTTGATTAGCCGAGAATATTAAAGTTACATTTGTTTTTATTCCTTTAGCAGATAAAACTTTTACAGCTTTTAATCCTTCTCCTGTCATAGGTATTTTAACAACCATATTTGGATGAATTTCTACGATTTCCATAGCTTCTGCTATCATTCCTTCAGCATCATCGCTATTTACTTCTCCACTTATTGGTCCATCTACTATTGAAGCAATTTCTCTAACTACTTCTTTAAAATCTCTACCTTCTTTTGCTATTAATGATGGATTTGTAGTAACTCCACATATAACTCCCATGTCATTTACATTTTTTATGTCTTCAACATTTGCAGTATCTAAAAATAGTTTCATAATTTAATCTCCTTTTTTCTTATGTATTTAATACATTATTTATAGACTTCTATTATTTTTTCTATAGAATAAAATTTTATCCATATATACTCGTATCTATAAATTCTTTATATATTAATTCTCTTTTACTATTATACCCATAAAGATACGTATTGGCTACATTTCCTTTAACAAAACTTACAGGAACATATTCAATTCCTTTTGTGACACTACTATTTGACCAAAATTCTATTGTAAGTTGGCCTCCTACAGTGTAAGCATGAATTAAAATAGGATAATCATAAGTATTCTTAAATTTATAATCCTTACTTCCTGTTGCCAAAGTTGCATCTAATCCTTTTTTAACATAAGATACACTCTTAGAATGGTTATATCTTTCTGTTGGTAGAATACCAGCTTTTAGTTGTGTATTATAAAGAGTAGTAGATACTTGGCATACTCCTCCACCTACTCCATTTTCAGATTTACCACTTACAATTACAGGTGCCATATGATATCCATTGTCAAGTGTAATAGGATTTACAGCTTTTTCATAAGAAAACTCCTCACCTGGCATTAACACGGTATTATTTATTTTTGATGCAGCAGTTGCAATATTTAGCCCTCTTCCAGTTCCACTATTAAAATATGTAGTTGCAGTAGAAATCTTTGTATCAATATCTTTTAACTTGCTAACATCAATTTTAGGATCTAATTTATGATATTTTTCCTCTATGATAATATCATTATTCTTACCTATTTCTAAACTATTTATAGTACCTATTATTTCATCGCTTAATGTTGTTAATTCTATTTCTTTGCCACTTTTTCCTTCTTTTATACTAATATTTTCCCCTTCTATATTAATAGTAGGCTCTATTGCTTCTACAAGTGTATCTTCATAAATTTCATCTATTTTATTTTTTATTGAATCATAATTAATTTTTATATCAAAATTATAATATCTATTTACATTAAAACATATAAGACCAAACTGACTCATAAAATTTTTGTCTTTGCCAAAGGATTTAATTTCTTTCTCTATATCTTTATAATTAATATTTTCTATGAAATCTCCTGCTTTTAATTTGTAATCTTTTTCTTCTATTCTCACAGTTATTTCTTTATTTTTTATATACTCTATTGTATTATTTATTTCCTCAGCTAGCTCTTTTTCATTTAATCCAGAAAGATCTTTATCATATAGTAATAAATCTGGATAAACCAAATTGTCATATCTATTTGACGTGAAATACATTACTCCTGTCAATAAACAAATACATATTATAATAGTGTAAAATTTCTTCTTTTTAAATGAATGACTTAGTATTTTTATATATTTCTTATCTTCCTCTTTAGTATTATTATCTGTGACTTCTACAAAGTTATTATTATCATCTTGTCTCCCCATTTGAATCCCTCCATAATTTATGTTTAATAAATTTTATTAATAAATAAAAAGTTTATTCAAATAAAGATATTTCACTATTGTAACTATTATTAAGTAATACAAATTTGTATATAAAATAAATTTATGTTAATA
>NZ_JAGHFM010000176.1 GCF_017888745.1 Terrisporobacter sp.
CCGGCAGAATCCCCTTCGACTAAGAATATTTCACTTTTTGCAGGATCTTTTTCAGAACAATCGGCTAATTTCCCAGGTAATGAAGTACTTTCAAGAACACTTTTTCTTCTAGTTAATTCTCTCGCTCTTTTTGCTGCTTCTCTCGCTCTTTGAGCTCTTAATCCTTTATCAACTATAATTCTAGCTGTTGTTGGATTTTCTTCTAAGAAAGCTCCTAATTCTTCAACTGTTACACTATCTACATTACCTCTCATATATGTATTACCTAATTTAGTCTTTGTTTGACCTTCAAATTGAGGATCTGGTAGCTTAACAGATACGACAGCTGTAAGACCTTCTCTTATATCTTCACCTGTTAGATTTCCTTCATTTTCTTTTATTAACTTATTACGTTTAGCATAGTCATTTACTGTCTTAGTTATGGCAGCTTTAAATCCTGCTAAGTGAGTTCCACCTTCATGTGTATCTATGTTATTTGCAAATGAATATATGTTTTCTGTATATCCATCCGTGTATTGCATTGCTATTTCAACAATAGAGTCACCTATTTTTTTATCTATATAAACTATATCTTCATGTATAGCTGTTTTTGTTTTATTTAAGTATTTAACAAATTCAACTATACCTCCATCATAATGAAACTCTTTTTTACGTTCACTATTTTCTCTTTTATCTTCAAATACTATTCTTACACCTTTATTTAAGAATGCAAGCTCTCTAAGTCTATGCTCTAATGTTTCATATTTAAATTCTATTTCATCGAATATAGTTTCATCAGGCATGAAAGTTATTATTGTTCCTGTATGATTAGATTCACCCACCACTTCAAGTTGAGAAGTAACCATACCTTTTTCATAAGTTTGTCTATATATTTTTCCATCTCTATAAACATCTGCAATAAGCCATTTTGATAAGGCATTTACTACAGATATACCAACACCGTGAAGTCCACCAGATACCTTATATCCTCCTCCACCGAATTTACCACCTGCATGTAAAACCGTTAAAACTGTTTCTAATGTAGATTTACCTGTCTTCGGATGAATTTCAACAGGTATACCCCTACCATCATCTTTTACAGTTACACTTCCATCTTCATTTAAGCTAACATAAATTCTATCACAATATCCTTGTAATGCTTCATCTATACTATTATCAACAATTTCATAAACTAGATGGTGTAATCCTCTTGGTCCAGTAGATCCTATATACATCCCAGGTCTTTTTCTAACTGCCTCTAAGCCTTCTAGGACTTGAATCTGACTTGCGCCATACTCTTGTTGTTTCATTTAGTTACCTCCATTCTGTATACTAATTACTTTACCTTTTTCTATATTAAAAATAGTAGTTTTATCTTTATTAAATATACTCTTATGTGCAACTTCTGCAGTAGTTATAAACATTTGTACATCTTCTAAATTATCTACTAATAATTTTTGCCTTGTTTCATCTAATTCACTAAATACATCATCTAGTATTAGTATTGGATTTTCTCCTACTTCGTTTTTTATAAGCTCTATTTCTGATAATTTTAAAGAAATAGAAGCTGTTCTTTGTTGCCCTTGTGAACCATATAGCCTAACATCTAATCCGTTAATGAATATATTTAAATCATCTTTATGAATACCGTATCTAGTTGTTCTAACTTCCATATCGTGCTGTCTACTTTCAATTAATTTATTGAAAAGTTTTTCTTTAGCATCTAGTACTGTATCCTCATCACTTATATTTAATTGATTTTTATAAGTAATCTGTAAATCTTCAATTCCATTCGTTAATTTACAATGCATAGCATTTGCTATATCTGAAATTTTTTTAATGAAATCTCTCCTGATTATATAAATATATCCACCATATTTAGATAAAGTTTCATCATAAACATCTAATAAATTTGTATCTATGTCTCTATTTTTTAGTATTCTATTTTTTTGACTTAGTATTTTATTGTAATTTATTAAATAATTATAATATTTGGGCATTATTTGACTTATTTCTTTATCTATAAAGGATCTGCGTTCTCTTGGTCCATCTTTGACTAATCTTAAATCTTCTGGAGAAAAAATCACTACATTTAAGTTTCCAAGTAATTCTTGAATTTTTTGGATGTGTACTTTATTTAATTTAATTCCCTTTTTATTCTTTCCAATTGCAACTTCTATTAAACTGTTAGTATCGTACTTAGTGTAACTTCCTCCAACATACAAACTTTCCGTATCAAATTTAATAATTTCTTTATCTTTATTTGTTCTAAAAGATTTGCCAAAAGATAGCATATAAATAGATTCCACTATATTTGTTTTCCCTTGTCCATTCTTTCCAACTAAGAGATTAACATTTCTATTAAAATCTATATATAGATTGTCATAATTTCTAAAATTAATTAATTTTAAGCTATTCAGCTGCATTAAGGGGACTCCTTTTTACACTACCATTAGTGAATTTCCTTCAACTTCAACAAGATCTCCTGGTCTGATTTTCTTACCTCTTCTTGTTTCAACTTCACCATTTACTTTAACTACACCTTCTTGTATTAAGAATTTAGCATGGCCTCCTGTTGAAGCAATATCAGCAAGTTTTAAGAATTGATCTAATTTTATATATTCTGAATCTATAGCTATTTCTATCATATTGACTCCTCCTATTTGTTATTAGTTAAGTATTAATTATAACATAAAAATAATAAAAACCCAACTATTGCAGTTGGGTTTGCTTTTCTTATATATTTGAAGCTATCCTTACAGGAAGTAATAAATATATATATTTAATACCATCAACTGGCTTAATTATACATGGATTAACGTTAGTAGTGAATTCTATGAAAATTTCTTCACTTTCTATATTCTTTAATCCTTCTAATAAATATCTTGAGTTAAAAGCAATATCTAAATAATCTCCCTCTAATTGTAAATCTACTTCTTCGTAAACATTACCTTTTTCAGTATTAGATGTTATTGCCATCGTATTATCTCTTATTGATAATTTTATTAGATTATTTCTTTCTGATTGTGATAATAAAGATGCTCTTTCTATGCTATCAAGTAAGCTTCTAGTATTTAATTTAATCCTAGTATTATGTTCCCTTGGAAGTAATTTTTTATACTCAATAAATTCTCCATCTAATAATCTTGTTATTATTCTTGTTTCATTTATTATGAATATAGCATTTTTTTCATCAAATCCTATTTGAACTTCTTCTTCTGTGGATAACAAACTATTAACATCAGTTAATGTTTTTCCAGGTATTATAACTTTTGTATTTGCATGTAAGTTTTCCACAGAACAACTTCTAACAGCTAATCTATAACCATCGATAGCCACTAGGCTAATATCCCCATCAACTATTTCTAATAATTCACCCATTAATACAGGTTTAGTTTGATCTTGAGATATAGCGAAAACTGTTTGTTTTATCATATTTTTCAGGATATCTTGTGGTACACTATATAAATTTTCTTTGCTTACCTCAGGTAATATAGGGTATTCCTCAGCAGAATCTCCTTTAATTTTGAATTTTGAGTTTAAGCAATTTATATAAACATTATTATCAATATCAGTTTCAATTTCAACAAATGAATCTGGTAATTTTCTAATTATATCTCCAAATAATCTAGCATTTATGACTATGCTTCCTTCTTCAACTATTTCTGCTTGAGCATAAGTTTCTATACCTATTTCTAAATCATATCCAGTTAAAACTATTTGATCTTCTTTAGCTACTATTAAAATTCCTTTTAGTAAATCAAAATTTGTTTTTGAGTTAATAGCTTTTTGTACAATACCAATTTTATTAGCTAAAAGCTTTTGGTTACAAATTATTTTCAATGTGGATAACCTCCCTTTTGAATTTTTATAAAAATATAGATAAAAACAATAGTAGTTGTAGTAGTAGGTGTTGTGGATATTGTTAATAAGTAGATCAATCCAAATAAAGTAAAAGATATTAACCTGTGTATCAAATGTTAATATCTCATAAAAATCTTCTTAATTACATTGTGAACAAAATCTTAACAAAAAAACTACTAACATTACAATATAAGTTATTAACAGACAAATGTGAGTAAATTATCCCTTTAAATCAGAGATTATTTTATCAATTTTATCTTTAATTTGTTGATTTTCTTCTATATCCTTACAAATTTTATCATGTGCATGTATTACTGTTGTATGATCTCTTCCTCCAAATTCACTACCTATTTTAGGAAGGGATAAATCTGTAAGTTCACGACATATATACATAGCTATTTGTCTTGGATAAGCTATTGTTCTTGTTCTTTTTTTAGAATTAAAGTCGTCCATTTTTATATTAAAAGCTTCTGAAACTTTTTCTTTTATTCTATTTACGGTAATTTCTTCACTTTTAGGGTTAGATATAATATCTTTTAAAGCTTCTGTTGCAAGCTCTAAAGATATATTTTTATTTGTAAGTGAAGAATATGCAACAACCCTAGTTAGTGCTCCTTCTAATTCTCTTATGTTAGATTTAATGTACTTAGCTATGTAAGTCATGACTTCGTTAGGAACATTTATATTTTCTAATTGGGCTTTTTTTCTAAGTATTGCTATTCTAGTTTCGAAATCAGGTGGTTGAATATCAGTTATAAGTCCCATTTCGAATCTAGATCTTAATCTATCTTCTAATGTAGGTATTTCTTTTGGTGGTCTATCACTTGAAATGATTATTTGTTTATTTGCTTCATGCAATGCATTAAAAGTATGGAAAAATTCCTCTTGAGTTCCTTCTTTACCAGCAATAAACTGAATATCATCTATTAATAAAATATCTACATTTCTATATTTATTTCTAAATTCTTCATTTTTATCATTTTTAATCGAATTTATAAGTTCATTTGTAAATTTTTCAGAAGATACATAAACCACTTTAGGATCTTCTTGCTGACACATTATATGATGTCCAATTGCATGCATTAAATGTGTTTTTCCAAGACCAACTCCTCCATATAAGAATAAAGGATTATATGCTTTAGCTGGAGATTCAGCTACTGCAACACATGCTGCATGGGCAAATCTATTACTATTACCTATAACAAAGGTATCAAAAGTATATTTAGGATTCAAATTTGGGTAATTTTTTTTGATAGTAGTAGATTTATTTTCTTCTTCTGTAGAATCTTGGATTTCTTTTTCGTCTAAGATAAATCTAATTTGATATTTTTTTAGGGATAATTGACTTACACAACTTTCTATTAAGTTTAAGTATCTATTTTCTAGTATATTTTGTATAAATTCATTAGGCGCTAAAAAAATAAGTTCATTAGAAATTAATTTTAAAGGCTTTATTTCTTTAAAAAAAGCATTAAAGCTTGCAGTAGATACTTCACCTTTTATTAGTTGCAAAGTTTTTTCCCACAAAGATACTATATCCATAAGTGTAAACCTCCGAACTAAATAATTAACATTTTCCACAAAGTTATTAACAAAAATTGACGAAAAGAGAATAAATTAAAAATAAAAAAATTAACTTTGGGATAAAATGTGGATAATATATTGATAAATAAAATTATTAAAAAATAATTTAAAAGATATAAACATGGTGTATATAAACTTATAAATAGCTAAACATATAATAAAAACTTCTTATTTTCTCAAGTATTGTCTAACAATACAAAACTTATTCACAATTATATCCACAGATTGTGAATAAGTTTAATATGTTACTATTTATTATTAACATTATCAACAAGTATATTTATAATATCAGAATATATGCTAAACTTCAATACGTTATAAATAAATTATCCACAATTATGTCGTCATGTGAATAATTTAATCAACAGGTGATGAAAATAGAACTTTTTACAATTATAAGGTGATAATAAATTGAATTTGATCGGTTATTAAGTTTATGGTGGATAAGAATCCTAAATAACACCTTAATTAATTTAGATATCAATGGTTATAAAACACGTTGACAATAGAAATAAAAGGATTTATAATAATATGTGTTATGTTTACTTTGACAGTAAAGTTATTATTTTTATAAACGGAAAAAAATTGTGAAAGGCGGTGTAATATAATGAAAAGAACTTATCAGCCAAAAAAAAGACAAAGAAAAAAAGAGCATGGATTCAGAAAAAGAATGAAAACTTCTAATGGAAGAAATGTTTTAAAAAGAAGAAGATCTAAAGGAAGAAATAGATTAACTCATTAATAATTAAAAAGGCCGCTTTAAGTGGCCTTTTTATGTAATTTATTACATACCTGTGTTTGCGGAGGATATTAATATGAACTTTAAAGAAACACAAGGCTTAAGAAAAGATGCTGATTTTAGGAAAGTTTATAGACATGGTAAATCTATTGCAAATAGACTTTTAGTAATGTATACGCTTCCAAATAAATCAGATAATAATCGTGTTGGTATTTCAGTTTCTAAAAAGGTTGGGAAGGCTAACATACGAAATAAAGCTAGAAGACGAATAAAAGAATCATATAGATTAAATATAGATGGCAATATTAAGACAGGATACGATATCGTATTCATAGCAAGAGTTGCTATTAAAGATGTTGAGTATGTGGATATTGAAAAAGCAATGAAACATTTAATAAGAAAATCAAATTTATACTAATTTAATACATACATAAAACACCCAGTTATTGTGGAGGTTAGAAATTGTTTAATAAAATAACATATATATTGAAGGAAATAAATACGTTCTTATCGAAGTTATGTATTTATTTAATAAGATTCTATCAAAAGTATATATCTCCTTTAAAAGGACCTACATGCAGGTTTTATCCTACATGTTCTCAGTATTCAATTGAAGCTTTCAGAAAATACGGAATGTTTAAAGGTATGTATTTAACTATAAAAAGGGTTTTAAAATGTCATCCATTTCATCCAGGAGGATATGATCCTCTAAAATAAACGTACTTTAGGAGGTATACAATTGAGCATTATAAGTAACATATTAGGTCATATACTTAGAACTATTTTTGAGTTTGTGAATAATTATGGATGGTCTATAATTGTATTTACACTATTTGTAAGATTATTATTAGTTCCTTTAATGATAAAACAAATAAAATCACAAAAAGCAATGCAAGACATCCAACCTAAGATAAAAGAAATTCAAGAAAAATATAAAAATAAGCCAGAAAAACAGCAACAAGAATTAATGAAAATATATCAAGATGCCAAAATTAATCCAATGGCAGGTTGTTTACCATTATTAATTCAAATGCCTATTTTAATAGGATTATTTAATGTATTAAGAGACCCTGTGCTTTATGGAGTATTTCCAAATGAAGCTGCTCGTATAGCAGCAGATACTGGCTTCTTATGGATAGAAAGTATTTCAAGTACTAATAACATAAGCTTAGCTTTACTTTCAGGGATAAGTGCTTACTTCATGCAAAAAATGATGACTACAGGTGATGAACAAACTGAAAATATGATGAAGAGTATGACATATGTAATGGCAGCGATGTCATTATTCTGGGGATATAGCTTCCAGGCTGGTCTTGCGATATATTGGATAACAAGTAACTTGTTCTCAATAGCTCAATATCAATTAATAACAAGTCCTTTAAAAGCTAAACTGGCTGATTCTAAGGAGGAAGTAGTTAAAGATGAAAAATCAGGAAAACCTAACAGCAATGCAAAGTCAAACAAGAAAAATAACGATAAAAAGTAAGACTAAAGAAGAAGCAATTCAAACAGCATTACTGCAATTAGGCGTTGAAGAAAAAGACATTGAAGTAAAGGTTGTTCAAAATCCTTCTAAGGGATTTCTAGGTTTAATAGGTACTAAAGAAGGCGTTTATGAAATAACTGTAATAAAAAAAGAAGAAATTGAGATTGCTAAAGAATTTATAGAAGACCTACTTTCAAATGCAAAAATAAATGCAAAAGTTAATGCAGAGAAAGATGGAAATTTGATAAAAATTAGTATAGAAGGAAAAGAAGCTACTTGCTTAATTGGAAGAAGAGGAGAAACTCTTGATGCAGTACAATTTTTAACAGGATTAGCTTTAAATAAAATCAATAAAGACTCTAAGATGAGAGTTCTTGTTGATATTGAAAACTATAGAAATAAAAGAGAAGAATCATTAGTTAGATATGCTAGAAAAGTTGCTCGTGAAGTTGCAAAAACGAGAAGAACTAAAAAGCTAGACTATATGAATCCATATGAAAGAAGAATAGTTCACTCAGCTCTTCAAAATGATAAGTATGTAATTACTTATAGCGAAGGAACAGATCCATATAGAAGATTAGTGATAGAACATAAAAGATAAAACTAAAACCTCCTATTATTTAGGGGGTTTAATTTTTGTAATTTATTTTATATAATGATAAAATTAAGGTTATAATTTTAATAATTAGTTAAGCATTTAAAATAGATTAAAATTTAGAGGTGATATTATGTTTATAGATGATACTATAGCAGCAATTGCAACTGCCCCAGGTGAAGGCGGAATAGGCATAATAAGAATTAGTGGAAGCAAAGCTCTTCCAGTAGCGCAGGAAATATTTGAATCTGTATCAGGAAAAGCAATATCAGATTATAATACTCGTACGTTAATATATGGTCATATAGTAGATGGAGATAAAAGAATTGATGAAGTTTTATTAGCATTCATGAAAGGGCCTAATTCTTATACAGCAGAAGATGTAATAGAAATAAATTGCCACGGTGGATTTATTTCTGTAAAGAAAATATTAGAATTAATATTAAGTAAAGATGTAAGATTAGCTGATGAAGGGGAGTTTACAAAAAGAGCATTCTTAAACGGTAGAATAGATTTATCTCAAGCAGAAGCTGTAATTGATGTAATTAAAGCAAAAACAGATAAAGCTCAAGAGGTAGCTCAGACTCATTTAAGAGGAGCATTATCTAATAAAATAAAAGAGTTAAGATTCAAGGTTACGGAAGTATTAGCACACCTAGAAGTATCAATAGATTTTTCGGAGGAAGATGTAGAAGAAATAACATATAGTATGCTTGAAGAAAATGCTCAAGCTTTAAGAAGTGAAATAAAAGCTTTATACGACTCTGCTGAGAGTGGAAAAGTTCTTAGGGATGGACTGAAAACAGTTATAGTAGGTAAGCCTAATGTTGGTAAATCATCATTATTAAACTATATACTAGGAGAAAATAGAGCTATAGTTACAGAAATAGCAGGAACAACTAGAGATGTAATAGAAGAGTTCGTTAATATAAAAGGAATACCTCTTAAAATTGTTGATACAGCAGGTATAAGAGAGACAGAAGATATAGTTGAAAAAATAGGTGTTGAAAAATCAAGAGAATCATTTAATTCAGCTGATTTAGTAATTATTGTTTTAGATGCTTCAAAAAGTTTAACAGATGAAGATAGAGAAATACTTGAGAATGCTGTAGATAAGAAAACTATTGTATTATTAAATAAAACGGATCTTCCACAAGAATTATCAGAGGAAGAAATATCTAAATATGTTGACAGAGATAGTATAATAAAGATATCAGCATTAAAGAACGAAGGGATAGAAAAAGTTCATGATAAAATAGAATCTATGGTATTTAAAGGTGATATAAAAAGTAACTCAAGTGTAGTTGTAACTAATTCAAGACACAAAGATGCACTTTTAAAAGCCTATAATTCTATTAATGATGCTATAGCAGGAATAGAACAAAGATTACCTTATGATTTCATAGAAGTAGATTTCAAGAATATATGGGATTACTTAGGGTATATAAATGGAGATACTGTACAAGAAGATTTACTAGATACTATATTTGCTAACTTCTGTATAGGAAAATAATTTAAAGGATTTAAATAAAGTTACTTTATACAAGAAACGGATAATAAGTTATTAACGTTTAACGTGAAACATTATTTAAAGAAAGGAGAAATCATGCAAACATATAATGCAGGAAGTTATGACGTAATTGTTGTTGGTGCAGGACATGCTGGATGTGAAGCAGCATTAGCGACAGCAAGAATGGGTCATAAGACATTAATAATAACATTAACATTAGACTCAATTGGTATGATGCCATGTAATCCTTCAATAGGTGGAACAGGTAAAGGTCAATTAGTTAAAGAAATAGATGCTCTTGGTGGAGAAATGGGTGTAAATACAGACAAGACATTTATACAAAGTAGAATGTTAAATACTGCTAAAGGCCCAGCAGTACATTCTTTAAGAGCTCAAGCTGATAAATTTAAATATCATACTGAGATGAAAAAAACACTTGAAAATGAACCAAATCTAGATATTGTTATGGACGAGGTAATAGATTTAGTTAACGAAGGTAAGGTTATAAAGGGAGTAGTAACAAAATTAGGATGCGTATATAATGCGAAAGCAGTTATATTAGCAACTGGTGTTTATCTAAACTCATTAATATATATAGGTGAATCTACATTTAAAGAGGGTCCTAATGGTTTAGGATATGCAACACAGCTTACTGATAAATTAGTATCCCTAGGATTAAACATGAGAAGGTTTAAAACGGGTACGCCTGCTAGAATTCATAGAGACAGTATAGACTTCTCACAAATGGAAATTCAAGAAGGTGATAAGAAGATAACCCCATTCTCATTTATGAGTGATAAATTAGAAATAGATCAAGTTCCTTGCTATTTAGCAAGAACTAATACGGATACTCATAAAGTTATATTAGATAATATAGAAAGATCTGCTATGTATAGTGGAAAAGTTAATGCTACTGGGGCAAGATATTGTCCGTCAATAGAAGATAAGGTTGTGAGATTTAGTGATAAATTATCTCATCAAACATTTATAGAGCCAGAAGGATTAGATACAAAAGAAATGTACATTCAAGGGATATCAACAAGTTTACCTTTTGAAGTACAAGTGCAAATATATAAATCAATGAAAGGTCTTGAAAATGCTCAAATAATGAGGCCAGCTTATGCTATAGAATATGATTGTATAGATCCAACGCAATTAAAAGCTACTCTAGAAATAAAAGTAACTGAAAATTTATATAGTGCAGGTCAATTTAATGGTACATCAGGATATGAAGAGGCTGCAGCTCAAGGTCTTATAGCAGGTATAAATGCTGCTAGAAAAATTGAAGGAAAAGAACCTTTTGTACTAGATAGATCAGAAGGTTATATAGGGGTTCTTATAGATGATTTAGCTACAAAAGGAACTAATGAGCCTTATAGAATGATGACTTCAAGAGCAGAGTATAGACTATATTTAAGACAAGATAATGCAGATATGAGGCTTACTGAAAAAGGATATGAAATTGGCCTTGTAAAAGAAGATAGATATCAAAGATATCTTAATAAAAAATCACAAGTTGAAAAAGAATTAGATAGATTAAAGCAAGAAAGAGTTACGCCTAAAGAGGTTAATCACTTATTAACTGAAATCGGTGGTTCTGAAATAAAAGTTGGTTTATCTTTATACGAATTTTTAAAACGTCCAGAAGTTACTTATGATTTATTAGAGCAAATAGGCAAAGGTGCTGGAGACGAAGTTTCAGATGAAGTTAAAGAGCAATGTGTAATTATGTCTAAATACGAAGGCTATATAGATAAACAATTAAAACAAATAGACCAATTTAAAAAATTAGAGAATAGAAAGCTTCCGGAAAATATAGATTACTCTTCAATAGAAGGATTAAGATTAGAAGCTAGACAAAAACTTGATAACATTAAACCATTATCTATAGGACAAGCTTCTCGTATTTCAGGGGTTTCACCTGCTGACATATCAGTTTTACTTATTTATTTAGAGCAAATGAGAAAAACTAGAGGAGGAAAAGATGAATAATCTAGAGATTCTAAAAGCAGGTATAGAAGGATTTAATTTAGAAGCTAGTGACGAAAAGCTAGAAAAATTAAAAAAATATAGAGAAATATTAGTTGAATGGAATAAAGTAATGAATTTAACAGGTATAGAGGAAGAGAGAGAAGTGTTTATAAAGCACTTCTTAGACTCTATATCTGCTGTTACTAATGGCTATATAAATGATAATATATCATTAATTGACGTGGGAACAGGAGCAGGGTTTCCAGGAATGCCACTAAAAATTTGTTTAGAAAATATGAGATTAACACTTTTAGATTCCTTAAATAAAAGAATAAACTTTTTACAAGAGGTTGCTAATGAATTAAATTTAGAAGGTGTGGAATTTATTCATGGTAGAGCTGAAGATTTTGGAAAAAATGAAGAATACAGAGAAATGTTTGATGTAGCAACAGCTAGAGCAGTTGCTGGATTACCAGTATTAATGGAATTTTGTGTTCCTTTTGTAAAAGTTGGGGGATATTTTATTTGTCTAAAGGGACCTAATGCTAATTTAGAACTAGAAGAATCTAAGTCAGCTATGGAAGTTTTAGGTATAGAATTTGTTGAAAAAATAGATATTAAATTACCAGATTTAGAATTAAATCATAATATATTAGTATTTAAAAAAATTAAGAATACCCCATCAAAATATCCAAGAAAAGCAGGCAAACCATCTAAAAATCCTATAAAATAAATAATATAGAGAAATATAGAAGGAATATAATATTTAATGAAGAAGTAAATACTCATAAAGGGAAATATATTCCCTTTGTGAGGAAATAGTCTAAAATTATATTTACATAAATTGTAGTAAAAATATATTTATCCAATAAGAGAGGGATGTTATGGAAGAAAAAATAGTTATAGAGATACCAGTGGATAAGATAATTCCAAATCCATATCAACCAAGAAAAGTATTTTCAGTTAATTCGCTTGAGGAATTAAGTAAATCAATAAAAGAATATGGAGTACTTCAACCTATTACTGTTAGAGAAAAAGGTGACAAGTATGAGTTAGTTGCTGGTGAAAGAAGATTTAGAGCAGTAAAACTAGCCGAATTAGAAACTATACCAGCTATTATAAATAATATGTCTGAAGAATCATCTGCAGTTTTAGCATTACTAGAAAATCTACAAAGAGAGGATTTAAATTTTATAGAAGAATCTCTGGCATATGAGAATCTAATAAAAGTACATGATTTTACTCAACAGCAATTAGCACAAAAGTTAGGTAAAAATCAATCAACTATAGCAAATAAACTTAGGATATTAAAGCTTCCTAATGCTGTTAAGGAGTTTCTTGTTGAGAATGGCTTAACTGAAAGACATGCAAGAGCATTACTTAAATTACCTAATGAAGAATTAATGATGGAAATTGTTAAAAAGGTAGTAAAACAAGAACTTACAGTTAAGAAGACAGAAAAACTAATTAATGATACATTAGAAGCTATAGCAGCTGAAAATGAACCTGAAAAAAAGCAAAATATAAAATGTTCAATGAGTATAAAAATATATTTAAATACATTAAAGCAAGCATATGATGCAATACTTAATACAGGAATTGAAGCTAAGTATAATGAAATAGACAAGGGAGATTACATGGAAGTTGTTGTAAAAATTCCTAAAAAATAAAGGGTTACTGCATAGCAGTAATCTTTTTTTAAAAGTATTTAAGAAGGGGGAGTACTTATGGGGAAATCTATTGCAATTTTTAATCAAAAAGGTGGGGTAGGAAAAACAACTACAAATGTTAATCTAAGTGCTAGTATTGGTCAAATGGGGAAAAAAGTATTAGTACTAGATATGGATCCACAAGGAAATACAACAAGTGGATATGGAATTGATAAGAATACTGTAGAAAATACTATTTATGAAGTTATAATAGATGGAGTAGATATAAGTGAAGCTATAATAAAAACTGAGTTTGATAATATTCACATTGTTTCATCTGCTAGTGAGCTGGCAGGAGCAGAAATAGAGCTTGCTAATGAAAAGGATAGAGAATATAAGTTAAGAGATAGTATTGAAAAAGTTAAAGATGATTATGACTATATTTTTATAGATTGTCCTCCATCATTAGGAATGCTTACAATAAATTCATTGACTGCTGTAGATAGTGTACTTATACCAATACAGTGTGAATATTATGCGCTTGAAGGGGTAAGTCAGCTAATGTCTACGTTTCAATTAGTTAAGAAAAGATTGAATCCTGAAATACAAATACAAGGAGTAGTACTTAGTATGTTTGATGGCAGGGCCAATTTATCTATTCAGGTGGTAGAAGAAGTGAAAAAATATTTTAAAGGTAGTGTTTATACAACACTTATACCGAGAAATGTTAGATTGGCTGAAGCTCCAAGTTATGGTAAACCGGTGATTTATTATGATACGAAATGTAAAGGGACATCAGCATATAAAGAGTTAGCAGAAGAATTTATTGAATTAGAGGAGGATGTTATTTAATATGGAAGATAATATACCTAAAAGAAGTAAGAGGTTAGGAAGAGGGCTTAGTGCACTGATTCCAGAGATAAGTGAAGAGGTAGATAAAAAGGATATAAAACAAATTAAATTAAGTAGTATACGTCCAAATAAAAATCAACCAAGAAAAGAATTTAATGAAGAAGGATTAAAGGCTTTATCTGAATCAATAAGAAGGGTTGGTGTTTTGCAACCTATAGTTTTAAAACCTACAAATAAAGATAATTATATGATAATAGCTGGAGAAAGAAGATATAGAGCATCTCTTATTGCAGGAAAAGAAGAAATACCTGCTATTATAAAAGATATACCAGTTAAAGATATAATGGAGATAGCCCTTATTGAAAACTTACAAAGAGAAGATTTAAATGCAATAGAAGAAGCATTGGCTTATAAAAGTTTAATAGATAGTTATAAGGTTACTCAAGAAGAAATATCTGAAGCGGTAGGTAAAAGTAGGCCTCATATAGCAAACACCATCAGATTATTACATCTACAAAAAAAGGTAATAGATATGATTGAAAGTGGTGGTATAACACCAGGTCATGGAAAAGCTCTACTTAGAATAGAAAATGAAAGTAAGCAATTAGAATTAGCTAATAGAATAGTACAAGAAGGTTTGTCTGTTAGGGCAGTAGAAGAAATAGCTAAGAAAATTAGCGAAAACAAAGAAAGTAAAAAATCTGATAAGAAAACTAAAGACATATACATATTAGATGCAGAAGAAAGACTATCAAATATATTTGGAACTAAAGTTAATATATCAAGAAACAAGAAAAAAGGCAAAATTGAAATAACATATAATAATGAAGATGAGTTAAATGATATAATATCTATGATTATGGAAGAAAATTAGTAATTTGAAGGAGATATAATGTTTGATTATATTTCCTTTTTTATTTTTATAAAAGTATTAGTTTAATTATTATAATAATTAAAAACAAAATTTAAGGCATTTTTTATAATAATTTATATTTATAAGTAAAAAGATAATTAGAAAAAAGGGATATTTTAATGGTGTTTTTAATGTAAATATAAGTTATAATTATATTATAAATTAGTCAATACATAGGATAAGGGGGGTGTATATAAAAATGAATATACTTAGCTTAGGGGAAAAAATAAAGAAATTAAGGAAAGAGCAAAATATGACACTAAAAGAGTTGGCTGGAGATAGGATAACTGCAGCACAGATAAGTCATATTGAAAGGGATAAGTCGCATACAAGTTACGAATTGTTAGAGTATTTATCAGACAAACTAGGAGTAAGTGTAGATTATTTATTAGAAACAAAAGAAATGCAATCTAAAAAAATAACAGATAATCTTATTTTAAAAAGTGAGATATATATAAAGTGCGGAGAATTAGAAAAAGCTGAAAATCAAATACATGAAATAATAGAAATATGTAAGCAATTTAAGTTAACTGAAAATTATGGTAAATGCAATAATTTATTAGCTTGCATTTATTTAAAAAGGGAAGACCATTCTACTGCAGTTTATTATTATGAGAAAGCTTTATATTATTTTATAAAAAATGAAGATAAAGAGTCTATATATGATTGCTATATCAATATAGGTAATATATATTCTTTTGATAATTTTTATAAAGGTGCCTTAACTCACTTTATGTTTGCGAAGGAAGTTTTAGATGAGAGTAATATTGAAGATTCAGATATATATAAAGATCTTTATAGTAAAATATCTGAGTGTTTTATGAAGCTAAATCATCCGAATCAAGCTCTAGAATACATAGAAAAAATTGATAGAATAGATAATGAGGATAGTTTACAAGAAGAAGTAGATATACTTGTATTAAAGGCTAAAAATTTATTAAATATTGGAAACTATGTTGAATCAAAAGAATGTTTTAAAAGAGCATTAGAAATAATCGAAAAAGAAGAAAATAAAAATAGAATAGCTAAAGTTTATCTTACAATAAGTAATATTTATTCGGAGCTTGGTGATATAGATAAGCATCTTGAATATTCACAAAAAGTATATGATATTACAAAAAGAGATGAAAACAAGTACATGATGGAAAGTTTATTTAATATGATAGAATCATATGTTCAAAAAGGAGAATATGATAGAGCTCAAGCTTATTGTAAACTTGCCTTAGTTTCATCAATTAAAAATAAAGATAAATATCATGAGTATAAATCTTTAAAATTCTATTCAGATATGTATAAAAATAAAAGAGAAATCAAAATGGCTATTGATTATTTAAATAAATGTGTAGATATTGCTAAAGATTTAGAAGATGAACAGATATTAGCTAAATTATATATTGAATTAGGAAAATTATATTCTGAAATTTCAAAAGAAAAAGAATTAGAATGTTATCAAAAAGGTGTTTTAATTTATAACAAATTAAACATAATTTAAAAAAGTTAATAAAATATAATTTCTAAATTGTTAAATAAAAAATAATTTAGATTACATAAAAATTACCAATAAATGACAAAAATAAATTAATAAGAAATTTACTTTTGTATTATCAGTTGATATAATTATGGTAAGAAAGTAATTTCTTACTATAATTACATCTAAATTTAGAATGTTTTATATTTTAAATTACGGATAACAATATTAAGTAATTTTATTTATTTTTAAGTTAAATAACTAAAAATATATTCTTGCAATTATTTTTAATTCATTTCAATAAAATATAATATTAAGAGTTTTGATTAAATTTGTATTTTATAACTTGTATAAAAATTTAGAGAATTTCTACTAGATTTTCAATTGAAAATGTAAAAATAATGATATTTATTATGTTGGGGGATATATAATATCATATAAAATTTGATAAGTGAAAAATCAAAACTAGCTAGGAGGTTGATTCTTTATGCCAATGGACCTTAACTTGGGTGATATTGTAGAATTAAAAAAACAACATGCTTGTGGATGTAAGGAATTTGAAATAATAAGGGTAGGTATGGATATAAAAATCAAATGTACTCAATGTAAAAGACTGATAATGTTAGATAGACCAACTTTAGAAAAAAGAATAAAGAAAATAATTACTAAGTAGCAATCGCTTTAGTTAAGCAATGATTAGGGGACCTAATTAAAAATTTATATATATATAAAAAGTTAGGTAATTTATAGGGGGTGCTTTAACATGGCAGTAAGATTTGCAGATAGAATGGGAAAGGTAGAAGGTTCAGCTATTCGTGAGCTATTAAAGCTTACAGCTAGGCCAGAAGTAATTTCATTTGCAGGAGGTATGCCTGCTCCAGAATTATTCCCAGTTGAAGAAATGAAGAAGGTTTCAGTTGCAGTATTAGAGGAACAAGGTCAAGTTGCATTGCAATATACTACTACTGAAGGATATCTTCCATTAAGACAAAAAATAGCAGACAGAATGAATAAAACACTTAAAACAAATGTGGGACCAGATGACATTTTAATGACTAGTGGGTCTCAACAAGGTCTTGATTTTTCTGGTAAAGTATTTATAGACAAAGATGATGTAATTCTTTGTGAAAGTCCATCATACATGGGAGCTCTAAATGCAATGAAAGCATATGAGCCACAATTTATTGAAATTGAGACAGATAATGATGGAATGAAAATGGAGGATTTAGAAAGAGTATTAGCTTCAAATGATAAGGTTAAACTTATTTATGTAATACCAGATTTCCAAAACCCATCAGGAAGAACTTGGCCTTTAGAAAGACGTATTAAGTTTATGGAGATAATAAACAAATATGAAATACCTGTAGTAGAAGACAATCCATATGGAGAGTTAAGATTTGATGGAGAAAGTTTACCATCATTAAAATCATTAGATACTAAAGGGTTAGTAATTTATCTTGGTACTTTTTCGAAAATATTCTGTCCTGGATACAGATTGGGATGGACTTGTGCAGCACCAAAAATATTAGAAAAGTTTAATATTTGTAAGCAAGGAGCTGATTTACAAGCATCTACAATAAGTCAAATGGAAGTTAATAAATTCATGGAAATGTATGACTTAGATGCCCATGTTGAAAAAATTAAAGCATGTTATGTGAAGCGTAGAGATTTGATGATAAAAACTATGGAAGAAGAATTCCCAGAAAGTGTTGAATTTACACGTCCTCAAGGTGGCTTATTTACTTGGGTTACATTACCAGAAGGTATTGATGCTGGAGTAATGGCTAAGAAATGCTTAGAAAAGAATGTTGCTTATGTTCCAGGTGCTTCTTTCTATCCAAACGGAGGCGTGATAAATACTTGCAGACTTAACTATTCAAATATGCCTGAAGATAAAATAGTAGAAGGTATTAAGAGAATGGGAGAAGTTTTAAGAGAAGAATTATCTTCTGTATCAAGCGAAAAATAATATTGAACTAAATAGACATTAACTATAAATATTTATAAAAATACAAGTAATTATTATAATAAAAGCAGATAAAGCTACCCTTTATCTGCTTTTTAAATTAAAATGGATAGCTGTTAAGCTATCCATTTGGGAGATTGGGATGAAATATATTTAAGTTATGGGGGCTATATAATTCTATTATTTATCATTGGGATTAAAAATATACATTACTTATATAAATTAAATAAAATAATAACATAAATATAAAATGAAATATAATAAAACTATATAATCTAAAATTCGAGATAAATAAATTGACATAGTTTGTTAGAAGTGATAAAATACATAAGTATGAGAATTTATTCTCATTTCTCTGCTCTGAAAAAGAGGAGCCGTTAAGTCCAAAGGGAGGTGAAATTAATGAAAAATTATGAATTAGTTTACGTTGTAAGACCAAATGCTGAAGATGAAGTTAAAGAAGCTGTATTAAACAAAGTACAAGAAATAATCTCAGCTAACGGTGAAGTTGAAAAAGTTGACACTTGGGGAAACAAAAAATTAGCTTACCCAATAGCTAAATTTACTGAAGGTTTCTATGTGTTAGTAAACTTCAAAGCTTCTGCTGATCTTCCAAAAGAATTAGACAGAAACTTAAAAATAAACGAAAACGTAATAAGACATATGATAGTTGTTGCTTAATTAGCAATTAACTAGTTTTATTATTGAATTAGGATGGTGGTTTTATGAACCATGTAGTATTAGTCGGTAGACTAACTAAAGATCCAGAATTAAGATATATACCTGGAAGTGGAACTCCTGTTGCCAACTTCACTTTAGCTATCGATAGAGATTATGCTAAAAAAGATGGGACTAAAGATACAGACTTTATTCCTGTAGAAGTTATGGGTAAAGTAGCTGACTTTTGTGCTAATTACATCTCAAAAGGAAGATTAGTTGCAGTTCAAGGAACTTTAAGAGTTGATAGATATCAAACTCAATCTGGAGAAAATAGAACTTTTACTAAAGTTAGTGCTAAATCAGTACAAGCTTTAGAGAGCAATAGAAATAGATCTGAAAACCCATACGGAGAAGGTCATCAAGGTTCACAACCGACTTTTGAACCTAACTTCGAGGCGCCACAAGGATTAGATCCTAATGGTTTCCAAGCAATAGATGATGACGAAATACCATTTTAGAAAAGGAGGCGACTTCAATGATAAACAAAAAAAGACGTAGAAAAAGAAAAGTTTGTCAATTCTGTGCTTCTAAAGACGCTAGAATAGACTACAAAAATACTCAAAGATTACAAAAATATGTAACTGAAAGAGGTAAAATATTACCAAGAAGAATATCAGGAACATGTGCTAAACATCAAAGAGAATTAACAGTAGCAATAAAAAGAGCTAGAAATATAGCACTTTTACCATATACATTAGACTAATAACAAGGCCTTTCATTGAACTATTTCAATGTGAGGCTTTTTATATTTGAAGGCGAGCCTGAAGGGCTCGTTTTTTAGTTGTCTTATCTCCTTAGAATTATGATATAATGTTTATATATTGAGGAGGGGACGATTGTGAGAATAGAAAGAGGTTCTGATATTACAAAGAATGTTAAAATAATAGAATGGATAAAAAATGAAATACTAATGAATGTGAGCGATTTATTTAATCTGTTATTTAAGGGAGTAAAATCTATTGATGATTCACTTCAAAATTCAATAGCTAATATAATTATGCTTTCATATCTTTTAGGAAAGAGATTGGGAATTAATTTTGAGGATATAGATTATAAAATAAAAGAAAAAACAAAACAAGGTATTAAGGACGAGCATAGTATAGAAACTTGGTTTGGTGATTTATCTAGTTTGGAAAAACATATTGACAATAGGGAGTGATATAAATTGAACAGAGATTTAAGGCTATCAAAGGTATTACCGATAGTCATTCTAGCTATAATATTAATATTAGTAAGCCTATATGTTCCACAATTAAGTTTATTTTTATTGTTGGCACCTGTACCTTTTGCATTAATAGGTACACTATCTAATGCAAGGAACAACATAATAACACTAATATTAACTCTTGTAGCATTAGTATTTTTTGCGAAACCTGTATATGTAGTAGATATATTTATAAATAGTGTAATACCAGGGATGCTTATTGGTATGATAGGTAAGAAGGTTTTAAAAGAACAAGATAGTAATAAATATGAGCCCATATTTTCAGGTTCGTTAATTTTTATACTTTCTATAGCGGTTCATTATTTTATTTCTAAATATGCATTTAATATAGATTTATTAGACCAACTGTTAAGCATGTTTAATACAAGTTTAGAGGCTCAAAAGAGTCTATTAGAAACTGCCACAGATAGTGATATTTTCAATCCACAAAATATAATGGATACTTTTAGAAATTTAATACCTTCAATATTATTTTTTAGAAGTATGATTTTATCTATGGTTATATATTTAGTTGAAATATTTTCTCTAAAAAAAATGAAATATGGAAATTTATCAGATATAAAGTTTAGGTATTTTTATTTACCGGGAAATGCTATAATGATTTCATTTATGCTATATTTATTAATGATTCTTTTATCATTTATGAATACACCATTGTATACAGAAGCAATTTTTCTTAACTTACAAGTAATATTTAACTTTATGTTTATAGTGCAAGGACTTTCTGTTTGTATTTATTTTATAAAAAAGTGGCTTTCACAAGGAACAGGAAGAAAAGTAGTACTAGGAGCCTTATGTGTAGGGATATTCGGGATAACAGGTATATCGTTTATAGGAATGGTAGATAGTATATTAGATTTTAGAAATGTAAGGGTTTGTAAATCTATATAGGAGGATAGATATGAGGAATAAACCAAGCTTTAAAATAAATATGCCAGAAATAAATATATATATATTGATTATTGGAATAATGAGCTTAATTCTACTTTTCTATAATTTATATATAGGATGTTTATTTTTCTTTGGGTTTATTTATATAGTCTTTCATAATTGGAGGATTGCTAATTTTAGAAAGAGAGAATGGAATAGATACATTCAAAATTTATCTTTAGATATGGATGAAACGACTAAAAAGGCTGTAATGAATCTTCCTATACCGCTATGTATTCTTGAGTTTGATGGTAATATATCATGGTATAATAATAAGTTCTATGAAATGACAGGATCATCTGACTTAATAGGCGAAAATATAGATAATATAATAAAAAACCTTAACTTAAGAAAAGTTTTGAATGAAAACAAAGAGATGTATACTGATGTAAATTATAATGACAGAGAGTATACAGTAATTTATAATGTAATAAAAAATGAACAAAATAATCAAGTAAAATATTTAATGATGCTTTATTGGATGGATAAAACAGATTTCTTATCTCTTAGTCAAAAGTATGAAGAAGAAAAAAATATTATTATGCTCATACAAGTTGATGGATATGATGAAGTATTGAAAAGTACAAGTGAAGAAAAAAGATCTTTAATATCTGTTGATTTAGAAAGGATTCTATCTGGACTTGAAATGTCTCTACATGCTGCTGTGAAGAGAACATCTAAAGATAAGTATATAGTAATTACTAATAAACAAGGCTTATCTAAGTTACAAGAAAATAAATTTACAATATTAGATACAGTAAGAGATATTGATTATGGAAATACTCTACCTGTTACTATAAGTATAGGAGTAGGAAGAGATGGAGAATCCATACATGAGAATTTCCAATTAGCAACAGGTGCTCTTGATTTGGCTTTAGGTAGAGGTGGAGACCAAGCTGTTATTAAAACTAAAGATAAGTTTGAGTTTTATGGTGGTAAATCTAAAGCAGTTGAAAAAACTACAAAAGTTAAATCTAGATTAATAGGGCATGCATTAAAGGAAATAGTATCTCAAAGTAATACAATCTATATAATGGGTCATAAATATCCAGATTTAGATGCAATGGGAGCAGCAGTAGGTATATATGACATATGTAAATCTTTGAAAAAAGAAACACATATTGTATTAGATTCAGTTAATGAGTCTATAGATGAATTTGTTAGCAGGCTTAATAAAAATGAATACTATAAAGATTTATTTATTAGCACAGATGAAGCAATTAAAAACTGTACAAGGGACACATTAGTTATTGTAGTTGATACGCATAGACCGAGCTATACAGAGTGTGAAGAATTATTGAGCATCAGTAAAAAAATAGCTGTAATAGATCACCATAGAAAAGGTGTTGAATCAATACAAGAAACAGTCTTATCATTCCATGAAATATATGTATCATCTACTTGTGAGATGGTTACAGAAGTTATTCAATATTTAGAAGAAGATATTAAAATTAATAAGCTTACTGCAGAAGGTTTACTTGCTGGAATTAGCTTAGATACAAAATTCTTTGCTTTTAAAACAGGAGTTAGAACTTTTGAGGCAGCTTCTTATTTAAGAAAAGTAGGAGCTGATACAACAGAAGTTAAGAAATTATTTAGAACAAATGTGGAAGACTTTAAGGTAAAGGCAGAAATTATATCAAACACCAAAATAATAGATGATAGAATCTGTATTTCTTATGCGAAAACACATACTGACAATGTGAATGTTGTAATTGCTCAAGCTGCAGATGAACTACTAACAGTCAAAAAAATAGAGGCCTCATTTATATTAGGTGAAAAGAATGGGACTATTTTTATAAGTGCAAGGTCATTAGGTAAAATAAATGTACATGTTCTAATGGAAAAGTTAGGCGGAGGTGGACATATGGATATTGCAGGTGCGCAATTAAAAGATGTGTCTATTGGAGATGCTTACACTATTGTCCATAGAATAATTGAAGAGTATTTAAGGGAGGAAGAGTAAATGAAAGTAATATTATTAAAAGATATAAAAGGTACAGGCAAAAAAGGAGAAGTTAAAGATGTAAGTGATGGATATGCAAGAAACTTTTTATTACCTAAAAAGATGGCAGTAGTTGCTGACCAAACAAATGTAAAAGAATTAAATGAAAAAAATAAATCTAAAGAAATAAAAGCTCAAAAAGAATACGAAGAAGCTGTTGAATTAGGAAAGAAAATGGAAGAAATGGCTGTAACTATATATTCAAAATCTGGTGATGGTGGTAGATTATTTGGTTCAATAACTTCTAAAGACATAGCAGAGCAATTAAAGAAACAACATAGTATAGAAGTTGATAAGAGAAAAATAAGCTTAGATGAACCAATAAGAGTACTAGGCTCAAGATTTGTTGAAGTTAAAATACATCAGAAAGTTACAACTAAAATAAGAGTAGACGTAAAAGAAAAACAATAGGCACTAGTTTGAGGTGATAATAATGGAGGATGTGAGCAGAATTCCTCCACATAGTGTGGAATCAGAACAATCAATATTAGGTTCTATTATTCTTGATAAAGATGCAATGATAACTGTATCAGAGACTATAAATTCGGGAGATTTCTATAAGGAAGCTCATAAGATTATATATGAATCAATGTTAAGACTAAATAGTAATAATGAACCAATAGATCTGATAACATTAATAGAGGAATTAAGAAAAGAAGGTCATTTAGATAACGTAGGAGGAATAAGTTATCTAACAAGTCTTTCTACAATAGTTCCTACGACATCTAATGTTAAATATTATGCCAACATAGTAAAAGAAAAATCAGTCATGAGACAACTTATTAAGGCGTCTAATGAGATTATAAACTTAGGGTATGATGGTTCAAGTGATGTTCAGGAAATATTAGATAAGGCAGAAAAAAGTATATTTGATATATCTCAGGAGAAATCTGGTGATGAGATAAAACCAATAAACCTAGTATTACAAGATGCATATGACATGATTGAAAGTCTTTATACTAATAAAAGTGAAGTAACAGGTATTACTACTGGGTTTGCAGATTTAAACAAAAAAATAAATGGTCTACAAAGAACAGACTTGATATTAGTGGCAGCTAGACCTGCCATGGGTAAAACGGCATTTTCCCTAAATCTTGTCCAAAATGCAGCTCTAAAAGGTGATGCATCTGTAGCAGTATTTAGTTTAGAGATGTCTAAAGAGCAGCTTGTTCAACGTATGCTTTCTGCACAGTCTAATGTTGAACTAAGTAAAATAAAAACTGGTACTTTAGGAGAATCTGATTGGCCGAGAATAATAGATGCAATGGCTGTATTATCAGAAGCTAATATTTTTATAGATGATACCCCAGGTATAAAAATATCAGAAATAAGATCAAAATGCAGAAGATTAAAGATTGAGAAGGGGTTAGACCTAATTCTTATAGATTACCTTCAGTTAATGGAAGGAGAAGGGAAGAATGAAAATAGACAACAGGAAATAGCAAAGATTTCTAGAGCATTAAAAATACTTGCTAAGGAATTAAATTGTCCTGTAGTTGCACTTTCTCAGTTATCTCGTTCTCCAGAACTTAGAAAAGACCATAGACCAATATTATCTGACTTAAGAGAATCAGGATCTATAGAACAGGATGCAGATATAGTAATGTTTTTATATAGAGATGAATATTATCATGATGATTCAGAAAAGAAAAATATTGGAGAGGTAATAGTTGCAAAAAATAGACATGGTGAAACTGGAATAGTTGAATTAGTTTGGTTTGGTCAAGTTCAAAAATTTGCAGATAAAGTAAGAGATTTATAAGTGAATATCCACAGAACACTCTTTCTGGGAGAAAGAAAATTGTGGATATTTATACAAATATAGTATTAAGTGTAGTAAATATCGTAAAAAAATATACACAATATCCACAGAATACATGTGGATAACTGTGAATAACTAAATATACCTGTGTAAAAGTCAAAGAATGAGTTGTTTAATAGATATTTCTATCTATTAAACAACTCATAATTGTTTCTAATTAAAAATTTTTAGGGAGGATTAATAAGTGAAAATAAATATGTTTTTCGTATACCCTATGATGGATATAGTAAATGGTGAAAGTAACTTATTTAGAATAGTTGATAATAATTTAAAAGAAACATTAGTAATTTATTTAATAACGGAAAATAATAAATATAATATAAATATGATTAATACTATGACAGGTGAAATTAATAAGATATTAGTAGCTAATGACTCACAAGAACTTGATAGTATAATTCAAGTATTAATTGATAACAAAAAGAAAATAATAAAGGAGAAGGACCTACTATCTGTAGAAAAATACATATTAAATTTGACTAATAACTAAAAAGGTTGAAAGTAAAACGAATATTTGTTAAAATGTATAACGTAAGTGTTCGATTATAATATTTGAAAATAATTGTATACTAAATTTTTATTAATTACTAATTTAGATATATATAACAGAGGTGAAATAAATGAAAACAGTAGCAGTTGTTGGATCTCAATGGGGAGATGAGGGAAAAGGAAAAGTCATTGATTTTCTTGCTACTCAAGCTGATGTAGTAATAAGAGGTCAAGGTGGTAATAATGCAGGACATACGCTAGTTGTAGATGGTAAAAAATTTGCATTAAGACTAATACCATCAGGTATATTAAACCCACAGACTATAAATGTTATAGGAAATGGAATAGTATTTGATCCAAAAGGTTTCTTTGAAGAAATTGAAATGCTTGAAAGTAATGGAATATCTACTAAAAATATAAAAATAAGTGACAGAGCTCATATAGTATTTCCATACCACAAAGAATTAGATGGATTAGCAGAAGAAGCAAGAGGAGATAATAAAATAGGAACAACTAAAAAAGGTATAGGCCCTTGTTACATGGATAAAACAGAAAGATCAGGAATAAGAGTTTGTGATCTTATGAATAAGGAAGTATTTGCTAGTAAATTGAAACTACAGGTTGAGGCTAAAAATAAATTAGTTACAGGGATATATGGAAAAGATCCTATGTTTGATTTTGATGAAATATATAATGAATTTATTGTATATGCAGGAAGAATGAAACCATATGTAACAGATACAACTGTAGTTGTTTATGATGCAATAAAAGCAAATAAAAAGGTGTTATTTGAAGGTGCTCAAGGAACTTTATTAGATTTAGATTTAGGAACTTATCCTTATGTAACATCTTCACATCCAACATCAGGAGGATTCTCAGTAGGTTCTGGAGTAGGGCCTAATATGATAAAAGATGTTGTTGGTATAGTTAAAGCTTATACAACAAGAGTAGGAGAAGGACCATTTGTAACTGAATTATTTGATGAAATTGGCGAAAGAATAAGAATTCAAGGACATGAATTTGGAACAGTTACAGGAAGAGCTAGAAGATGTGGTTGGTTTGATGCTGTTATAGTAAAATATGCAGCTAGAGTTAATGGTTTAACTAGTATATCATTCATGTTATTAGATGTTTTAACTGGATTTGACAAAATAAAAATATGTACAGCATATAAAATGGGAGATGAAATAATACACAACTTCCCAGCTTCATTAGAGGATTTAGCAAAATGCGAGCCAGTATATGAAGAACTAGATGGATGGCATGAGGATATAACTAAAATAGAAAAATATGAAGATCTTCCTGAAAATGCTAAGAAATATATATCAAGAATAGAAGAGTTAATTGATGTAAATATAGACTTAGTATCTGTAGGGCCAAATAGAAATCAAACTATAATAAGAAAGAATATATTTGAATAAAAGACAAAAAAACAGAAATGTTTCACATATAACAAAAATAGTAGAAAACTTACAACAGTTTTCTACTATTTTTTTATATTAGATATTCTATTTTGCCATCTTAAATCTTCACCAATAAATTTAATCATTTGGAACTTATCAAAGATTCTAGAAAAGATTCTTTCGGTATAATTTTCACCTAGTTGTTTAGGTTTTAGATTAGTAGATATAATAGTTTTTTTACCACTCAATAAACGAGTATTTAAAATTATAAATAGTTCACTAATAGTGAAAGAGTTTGTAAGCTCTGTTCCTAAATCATCTATTATTAACAAATCACAATCAAATAAATTTTCATAATCACTTCCGCTAAGATGCTTGTCTGAATTAGTAAATTTATATTGCTCTATTATTTCAAACATTTTAAATGCTGTCTGATATATTACAACATAGCCTTTATCAAGTATTTCTTTTGCTATATAACTAGACATAAATGTTTTACCTGATCCAGGATCACCATAGAATAATAAATTAGTGTCATTATCCTTCTCAAAATTTCTAATAAAATCTTCGCATTTTAATAAAATAGACTGCATATTTTGACGGGGTGAAACTCCTGTTTGAGGATCAACAACATCTGAAAAAATAGAATCATCATATGTGGATTGATTTTGTTTTTCAAGTATTCTAGATAAATTAGACATTTTATATGTTTCGTTAATCATAGCTTGTTTTAAGCAATTGCATTTTTTACCGTTTGGTAAAAAGCCTCTATCTTTACAAGTACTACATTCATATTGTATATCCAAATACCATTTTGGAACTTTGTATGAGTTTAATAAATCTTGTTTTTGTTTTTGCAATTCACTTATTTTATTTTTAGATTGCAAACAAAGTTCTTCTTTATTAGAAGGATTTTTAAGTACAAGCCTCATCATTTCAAGACCTACTTTATTTATTTTATCTTCTATTTCTCTTACTTGTGGAATTTGTTTATATACATCTTCTTTTCTTTGCTCTAAATCTTTTTCTGCATTATCTCTTTTTCTTTCATAATCAATTAGTATGTTTTTTAGAGTTGAGTCTCTCATTAAATCACCATCCTACTAGAATTTCCCTTTTTGGCTTTCTTGAAGTATTTTTTCTAATTCTTCATCACTATAATTATTATATCTTTCACTAATATTATGGAATCTAGTTTTTACCTTAGGTGCTGAAATATTAGTAGAAGATGCATTTTTCTTTTGTTGTTTTTTTAGATAAAACTCTTCATCAGCTTTTTTAACATCTTCCAAAGTTTTTACATTTTCTTTTTTGTATCTTTGTATAATTTTATCTATATAAGATATTGATGGATTTGAAGTATTTTTTGATTTGCTACAAGCCTCCAATATTACTTCTATGTCCATATTATATTTATCTAACCAAGTATCCATAATCCTTTTTTCTTCAGTACCGGGTTGTCTAGAAAACCCTAAAGATTTAAATATAAGTCTATGAATATCGTAGCGTTCTTTGTCTTTTATAATATTATTTTCAATATCTTCTCTAGTGTACAAGCCTAAGTCATACCAATTTCTAAGTATTCCCTCTATATAATTAAATGTTTTAGGAACACC
>NZ_JAGHFM010000177.1 GCF_017888745.1 Terrisporobacter sp.
CACCCATATTCAACTTCACATAATTTATAATAGCTTCTAGATTACTTAATTCTATATGTGAGTTAAATTTAATATCTTCATTTTCTAGAAAATCTTCGAATCGTTCTCTAGTTCCACTACCATCTTCTCTTATAATAAATTTACTATCTTTTAAATCATCTACTGTTAATTGTGTTTTTCCATTCCATTTATGATATATGGAACTTATAAATACAAGCTCATCTTTCCATATATCTTTTAATATTATCTCCTTTGAATCTGCCCTACCTTCTATAAAGGCAACATCTACTTTATTGTCCAATAAAAGCGCCTCTATATTATGCTTATTATCTATTATCATAGATACTTCAATATCTTTTTCCTCTTCATTAAACTTATGTATTATATAGGGCATTATATATGTACCTATAGTTTTACTTGCACCTATAACCAATTTTCCTTTATTACTTTTAGATGAACGTACTATATTTATACCTTCTTCATAAATATTTAGTATTCGTCTTGTATACTCATAAAAAACTTCACCTTCATGAGTTAAATATAATTTCTTACCTATTCTATCAAACAATTTTGTACCTATTTCTGACTCAATTTCTGATATAGATTGACTTATGGATGGCTGGCTAATATACATATCTTTTGCAACCTTACTCATATTTAAGTATTTTGCTGTTTTATAAAAAATCTCTAATTTTCTAATATTCATAGGTATGTCCTCCTAATGTATATAATACCATATTACTAATAAAAAAGAAGTGAAAATAAAATCCCACCTCTTTTTTAATATTATTATTATTTTTTATATATTGTATTACCTTCTTTTATTGTTTCTAATACTTTTATATCTTTAATTTCTGAACCATTTACTTCTAAAGGATTTCTATCAAGAATTACGAAGTCTGCAACTTTGCCCTCTTCTATAGATCCTTTTTCATCTTCTTCAAAATATTGATAAGCTGCATTTATTGTTAAGGCTTTTATTGCCTCACTAACAGAAAGCTTTTGATCTGCTCCTAACACCCTACCACTTTGAGTTTGTCTATTAACTGCATTATGCATTGCCAGTATTTGATTTGGCATCTTTACAGGTGAGTCTTGGTGTAGTGTAAAATTAATATTTCTTACTAATGCTGATTTTGCTGGACTTAATCTATTAGCTCTTTCTGGTCCAAATACTGATTCGTAATGATAATCTCCCCAGAACCATATATGATCTAAAAAGAATGTTGGTATTATTCCAAGTCCCTTCATATCATCTAACTGATCTTCTCTAACTGTTTGAGCATGTACCATTACTGGTCTTAAATCGGTTTTATTATTTACTAACTTTAAAGCATTTTTGTAACATCTTATAAATTGATCTGCTGCTGCATCACCATTGCAGTGAACATTTACTTGTATATTATTCTCAATTAAAGATTTAAAATATTCTGTTACACCTTTATCTTCTTGAGTTGCATAACCACAATAATCTTTAGATTCTCCTTCTGGTACTTCATAGTATGGCTTAGTTAACCATGCTGTTTTTCCTTGTGGTGAACCATCAAGCCAAGTTTTTCCTCCTAATAATTTATAATGATTATAGTATTTTCTCTTTGGTGTTCCTTCATTCTTTAATAATTTCAATGTTGTATGTTGAACAGCTTGACCTACAATATCTATTATTAATTCATTTTTTTGAGCTGCTAAATTTAAAAGTTGATTTAGTTTTTCATCAATACTTGCATCTTGAGCTGTTGTTATTCCATATGATGCATATATTTGCTGTGCCTTTTTTATACAATTCAAAAGTGTCTCTACTGATGGTTCAGGAATTACCTTTCTCTTTTCAGGAGATAAACAAGCATTTTCTTCTAATACACCATTAGGTTCATTTGAACCATCTACGATTCTAACAACTCCACCGTCTGGTACTTCATAGTTTTCTCCTACATATCCAAAGGCTTCTGAAGCTTTTGAATTTGTAGTTGCAATATGACCAGAAGCATGACTTATAAATATTGGAATATCTTTGTTTACTAAATCTAAATCAAATTTAGTTGGATGCTCTTCATTTTCATATCTTGTATTATCATAACCAAATCCTATTATCCATTCACCATTTTTAGGTGGATTATTCACTAAAGAATTTTTTAATATTTCTATAAATTCTTTTTTAGAGTTTGCTTCACTTAAATTTACTATCATCAAAGTCTGAGCTACAGCAATTATATGACTATGTGAATCTATAAAACCAGGTAACATAGTTTTACCATCTAAATCTACTAATTCTGTATCTTCTTCTTTTAATTTTAATATTTCTTCTTTTGATCCGGTTTTAACTATTTTTCCATTTTCAACTAAAACAGCATCTACCATAGGCTCATTATCATTTACTGTTATTATTTTTCCATTAAAATATATTTTTTTCATTTTATCGCCCTACTCTTTTGTATATTATTTTGATATTGTGTTATCGTTAATTGCTTGTACCAATTTTTTATTTTGATCTTTAACTTTTTTTATTGATGTAAGTAGTAAAGTATATCCTAAAAGTATACATCCTATCATTACAATCCATCCTGTATTAAATCCAAAATTATCTACTATCATACCAAATAATGTTGAACCAAATGCAAATCCTAGTGCAAATTGTAAACTTATAATACCTAATATTACACTGGATTCTTTTTTACCAAATACATCTGTAGCCATAAATGCTGGAGCTGACATATATGAATAAACATTTAATCCATATGCTACAGAGAATAAAAATGCTAAACTATGAATTTCACCAGCCATCATTAATCCTATTATAGCTATGATTGAAAGTATTAATGATATAGACATTGTTTTTAGTGTTCCTATTTTATCAAATAAAGCTCCTCCAGTTACATTTCCTATTAAACC
>NZ_JAGHFM010000178.1 GCF_017888745.1 Terrisporobacter sp.
ATAATATATAATTTTCAACCTTATTACTTGAGCAACGGACGCAGTCGTTGGCGACATGAAGTGGAGCGCCCGCGCAGTGGTTTAAGCGAAGCGAATTTTTTATTTAAGTGATTAATTAAGATGTTAGAGTTATGATTATTATGTCTTAAGTAATTAAAACTATCAGATAGTTACTCATTTATAAATTCTATAAATTGTAATTATCTATAGAATTTTACAATTTGACCCATGATTGCATATTATGTAGAATTATTATGAAATAAAAACTTAAGGGGGAATAATATGAAGGTAGCATATATATTTAATAGTACAAATGTACATAAAATATTAGATAAAATGATAATACCACAGTTAGAATCAGAGAGCCATGTAGCGGAAGTATTAGGAATGTTTTTCTTTATGGATAATACTATGTTTTTAGCAAAAGGGAATCCAATAGGGGAGAGATTGAGTGAACTTCATAAGAAGACAGGTATGATAATTATGGCATGCGATCAGTGTGCTATAGAAAGAGGTATACAAGATAATTTAGTGGAGGGGGCTACTATAGGATGTTTTCCAAATCTGTATGCATGTCTTGGAAGTAGCGGTGTAGAACAAGTTATAACTTTATAATAAAAATAGCCCATATTTTATGGGCTATTTGCAATTAAAAAATAATAAATCAGGAGGCAGTATGAAGAAAGTATTAGTTGAATTTATTAATACTTGACCAACTTGTGATGAACATGGAAGACTTATCAGACAAATTGGCGAAAAGTATAATAAATCTGTGGACATCAAAATTTACCAGACTGGTAAAGATTTTTCTTACATAAAAAAGTATGGAATGATAATGAAAGGAACCTTAATAATAAATCAAAAGAAAAAATATGATAGATTATCAAAAGATATTATAGAAAGGATTATTTTAGAAGCTATAGAAAATCTAGAAGTTTCTTAGGTTAAATCAAATGCATATATTAGATTTTATAAAAGATATTTTAGTAACATCTATAAATATATTGAATGGCTCATCAGGATGGCTATTTATAAGCTTCATAATAGCAGGATTGCTACATAATATACTAACACCTGAAAGGTTACAAAAATCATTAGGGAATAAAAAAATATCATCAATATTTAAAAGTACCGTATCTGGAATGTTATTGCCTATATGTAGTTGTGGTGTTATACCAATAGGTATAAGTATGTATTATTCAGGAGTATACTTAGGACCTGTTCTTGCTTTTATGACATCAGCACCAGTAATAAATCCAATAGCTATAGTTCTTAGTTTAGGTTTATTAGGACCACAAATAACATTTATATACGTATTATCAGGATTTATAGTACCGATGATAGTTGGGGTAATAGGTAATATATTTGGTAAAGATGAAGTAAGCATAAGTATAGAGAACGATGATGATGTAGCTATAGAATTAGAAGAAGAAAAAAGAAGTTTTATACAAAGTGTGATCGATGGATTGAAGTGGTCTTTTGATGAATTAGCACCAACAATAAGTAAATATGTGGTAATAGGCATATTAGTTGCTGGATTCATTACGACGGTATTCCCTAGTAGTATTATTCAAAAATACTTAGGAGATCCCGGTGTATTATCTTTAGGGAGCATCGCTATACTTTCTTGTATAATGTATGTATGTGCAGTAGGACATATTCCATTTATTGCAGCATTAGTCGCAAGTGGAGCATCTCCAGGTGCTGCCATTACATTTTTAATAGCAGGGGCAGCTACTAACTTACCAGAACTTATAAGCATATTTAATGTAATTGGCAAAAGGACTGTAATAATTTACTCTGTGACATTAACTACTTGTTCATTAGTGATAGGATATATTACTAATAAATTATTGATAGGGAATTATACAAATTTAAGTTATGAAAGTAGACAAACTTCAATAGCAGTAGCAAATAAAATAATGTTTAATATACCAGATTCTATGAAATACATTTGTTCTTTATTAATTTTTATACTATTTATAAAGGCAATTCTACCAAAGGTAAGGAAAGTTATGATACATGAATAATAAAAAAATGATAGTAGTTGGTATAATAACATTATTTTTAATAGGAAATCTAATTTACTCAAAAGAAAAGAATAAAGAAGTAGTAGATTTACCTAATGTGGATGAAGAATTATTATTATTTTTCCAAGGGAATGTGGATTTTGAGAAGATAATAAATTATTCTCAAGGTGATATAAATGAAGATAATAGAGAGGACTTAGTAGTAGTATATAAAAAAGATAATAATAACAATCATATGGTTGTGGTTATAAATGATAAAAATAATATGTACGTAACAACTCCAAAGCCAGCGCCTAAAGAAGATGTAAAAATAGAGTTTAAAAATATAGATAATAAAGATAATATGGAAGTTATCATATCAGGCTCTAAAAATGGAAATGTAGGATATGGTGTATATAGATTCGAAAATAATGAATTAATTGACTTATTTGGAGAGGGTATGGAGGCTTGTTGCTAAGATTAATAGGAGGGGAATTATGAAAATATCAAAAAAGATAAAATTATTAATATCAGTGGGAATTATAGGAGTAACTATTTTAACTGGATGTGCTAGCAAAGATACTGAGTCAGATAAGGCTGATAGTAACTATACAATAAAGTTAGGATATTATAATTGTGACCATATGACTGCAGCACCTGTAGCTGTAGAAGCTGGTATTTATAAAGAGTTGGGGTTAAATGTAGAAACAGTAGGAAATGGTAAAGTTCCTGAAGCAATGGCAGCAGGACAAATGGATGCAGGTTATATAGGAACAAAGGGGTTAGTAGGTGCAATACCAAAAGGTTCTCCTATAATCGTTGCAGCAAATAATCATAAAGGTGGTTCTGAGTACTTAATAGTTTCAAATGATATAAAAAATCCAGAAGATTTACTAGGTAAAAAAATAGCATCAGATCCAGAAGGAGATTTATTATGGACTACTGATTATGGCCCAGAAACAGGTTTACCAGTAGATGCTTCTAAGTATGAAGTTGTAAATATGGACTCAAGTAAGGATGCTTATTTGGCTCTTAAGACTGGACAAATTTCAGGATTTTCAGCTTGTGACCCATGGGGATCGGTAGCTGAACATGAAGGCATTGGTAAAATAATATCTACAACTCAATACAAAGAGAAAGCTACAGGTAAAGAATATAATTGTTGTTCTTTCTCACTAAATACTAACTTTATAAAAGAACAACCAGAATTAGCTAAAAAACTAGTCCTTGCACATACAAAAGCAATAGAATATATTTATACAAATCCAGTTCATTCAGCACAAATATTTGCAAAAGCATATAGTGTAGATGAAGAAGTGGCTTTAATGACAATTTATAAAAAAACTGTAGGGGAAGGAAGAACTCTTACATGGGAGATAACAGGTGAAGAATATAAGAATAATTTAGATATGTATAAAGAGTATGATTCTTTTGAAGAATACCCAACATATGATCAAGTTGTAAATGACGAATTATTAAAATCATGTGGAGCAGATGATTTTGATACATTTATAAAAGAAAATGTAGATAATGTGTTCCCAGAAGGGATGAATTATGATGAATGGAAAGAAAAGGCAATGGAGATAGATGAACAAAAGTAAAAATTTAGTTTTATTATCAATGATTTTTCTAGGATGTATATTACTTGTATTCACAAATTTTAATGATGAAAACTATATAGAAGAAAAAATAAGAATCGGGGTATCTGATGATACCTCTGGTTTTGTAATAAATTATATGAGAGATAAAAATTATCTTAAAGATGTAGAAATGAAAGATTTTATTGATGCATACTCTATTTCTGATTGTTGAGCTACTACCATGCAATGGTCCCTGAGTTCAGAGGAATTAGATATGGCAATAATATGTAAAGAAGCAGCAGAAAGTTTTATAAAATATGATAATAATTTTGAAGTAGTGGCTCCTTTAGTTAAAAATTCAGATGTATTTATACTAAACAATGATACTCCTAAAACTATAGGAATAACTCAAAATAGGGAATATCAAAAGGAGTTAGTCGAAAAATACTATGGAAAATCAAAATATGTTTCATTAATTGGGAGTGCTTTGATGTATACACTGGAAAATAACACTGTAGAAGGAGTTGTAATAGATGCTATAAAAGCATTATCTTCAGATAAAAACAAATTATCAACAACATCTAAGGGAGAATATGATACATATGTTTTAGTGGTGAATAAAAAATTTATGAAGAGTGATTTATATCATGAATTTACAAAGCTTTATAATAGCAGTGTAATAGAATTAGAGGATGAGAAGATATTAAAAAAAGCATTAGAAGAGTATATAGATAGATTAATAACAGATAAAGAAATGGAGGAAATAAAGGGATGGAAGTTAAAATTTCTACAAATAAAATAAAGAGAGAAAATAACTTCAAATCTTTAGATTGGATATATAGAGGAATATTTTTAATAACTTTATTAGTTATATGGGAAATAAGTGCATCTAGAATAGGAAGTTCATTACTACTTCCAAAGCCTTTAAATGTATTAGAGGGTTTTATAAAATGTCTTACAGATCCTGAGATAGTAAAAAATGTATTTATTACATTACAAAGAGTATTAAAAGGATTTTTTTATGCACTAATATTTGGACTTCCTATAGGCTTAATAATGGGATTTTCAACTAGATTTGAAAGTATATTATCTCCAATAGTAGATTCAGTAAGACAAGTTCCGATAATGTCATGGGTACCACTTACAATAGTTTGGTTTGGTATAGGAGATGGACCTACTATTTTCTTAATAGCATTTGCCGGTGTATTTCCAATAATACTTAATACTATTCAAGGTATTAGATCTATATCAAAAGATTACTATAATGCAGCTAGAAGTATGGGTGCATCGCCATTTGTTATATTTACAAATGTAATGTTACCAGCAGCGCTTCCTGATATATTAACTGGTGCAAGGCTTGCTATAAGTACTGGATGGATGTCTGTAATTTGAGCGGAGTTCATAGCAACGAGTGCCGGTATCGGCTACTCTATGGTACAAGCTCAGACTATGATGAATACTGAATTGCTTGTAGGTCTTATGATATTTGCAGCGCTAATCGGTTTTATAATAGACAGAGTATTAAAATTTGTAAATAAATCTCTTTGTAAATGGAGGTTTGAAGCCTAATGAAATTAAGAGTCGAGAATATAAACAAAACATTTATAAATAATAAGAAAGAACATAAAGTATTAGAAAATATTAATTTAGATGTAAATAAAGGAGAGTTTGTATCACTTTTAGGCCCTTCAGGATGTGGAAAGACTACATTACTTACTATAATAGGTGGATTTCAACATAGTGATGAAGGGGAAATTTTACTTGATGGACAAGTAGTAAAAAAGCCAGGTGTTGACAGAGCATTTATATTCCAAAACTATGCACTTTTTCCTTGGAAAACAGTAAAAGAAAATGTACTATTCCCTATGAAGCAACAGAAAATACCTAAAGTACAAAGGGAAGCAAAGTTGGAAGAATTATTAAGTCTATGTGATTTAAAAGGAAAAGAAAATATGTATCCACATCAGTTATCAGGCGGGATGAAACAAAGGGTAGCGATAATAAGAGCTTTAGCCTGTAATCCAGAAGTTCTGTTAATGGATGAACCTTTAGGGGCCGTTGATTTTAAGATGAGACAAAATCTACAAGAAGAATTAGAAAATATTTGGAGTAAGAATAAAATTACAGCAATAATGGTTACACATGATGTTGATGAAGCAGTTTATATGAGTGATAGGGTTGTGGTAATGTCGAGAGATAAAGGTAAAATACTAGAAAATCTAAAAATAGATTTAGAAAGGCCTAGAAATAGAACTACAAATAAATATGAAGCTTATAAATCTAAATTAACTAATATATTATCAAAATGCTATGAGGGATAAATATAAAATGAGAAATATTAATAAGTATAAACAATTAGAAGAAAATCAAAAACTAATAAGATTTAAAATTATAGATTATATAATAGAGAAAAATCAACCTATAGAATTGAATGATGTAAAAAAGTATATAAAAAATACTACAGATTTAAATGATGATTATATTAATCAAACTTTACATTATTTTATGAAAAATAATATTATGGTTGTTGACGAAAATAAAGTTAATTTTATCTATCCCGTTTCAGCTCATAATACTATGCACTCAGTAAAGCTTAAAGATGGAAGAATGTTAAATGCTATGTGTGCAATAGATGCACTTGGGGTAGCGCACACTTTTAATCAAGATATTAATATAAAATCAATGTGTAATGTTACAGGAAAAGAGATAAATATAAAAATAAGAGATAAAAAGATTCATGATATTAATAATGAAGATTTGCGTATTCTTCATATAAATCTTGAAAAATATGAAAATTGGGCAGCTAGTTGTTGAAACATTATGAACTTCTTCTGGTCTCAGAAGGAATATAAAAACTGGAC
>NZ_JAGHFM010000179.1 GCF_017888745.1 Terrisporobacter sp.
AAAGAGATTTTGTTATATTAGGTGCTATTTTCTTACTAGAAAATATAGCTATAGTTCTTGATAATAATAAGATATATTTCATATCTGAATATATATATTATATTTATTTTGGTTTAATTTTATCGAAAATTATTATTATACATATTAATCAATATAAAAATTTAATATCAAAATATACAATTTCATCAATATTAATAATTTTATTTATATATTTTAATATGACTGGCTCATTTTATACACTTAAGTCTTATAATGTTATATTAAATATAATAATATTAGAATTAGTATGCTTAGGTAAAATACGTAAAAAAAATAAAGAAAATGAATTAAATAAAAATAAGTTATACAAAAATAAAGAGTGTATTGCTAAAACTATTTTTGAAATAGATGAAGAAAGTGATATTCAAAATAATTTAAAAGAAAAAATCAAAGCAGTAAATTATAATTTTGGTAACATTTTAGAGATAATTAATATGCCAATAATAATCATAAATTGTCATAATGAATGTATTATGAAAAATAGATATTTTGATGAATTGCTAATAGAAAATAATTATAATACTGAAAATTTTAATTTTAGTGAATTTATAAAAAAGGAAATAAAAGATAACTCAGAAGATATTTTTGAAATGTTAAATAATAATGATTATTCAGAAGAGAATTTTATGAAAATAGATTTATTTAATCGAAAGTATAAACTAGCATTAGTTAGAGATTATTTAAGTGAAGAAAAAATTATAGTATTTGAAATTAAAGATATTACAGATATATCAGTAAAAGAAAATGAATTAAAGAAAAGCGAGCAAAGATATAAAAAATTGATGGATATATTAAGGGATGGTGTAATTATTCATGATGGAAATACAGTAAATTATATAAATAATATTGGAATTGATATATTTGAAATTGACTCTTCTATGAAAAGTTTATGGACAATGGACAAGATCCAAAAGAAAGTAAGTAAAAAAAGTAGAGATGAGTTTTTACATAATATAGTCGTTATAGAAAAAGGTTTAAAAGAACATGAAATTAGTAAATTAGAGCTTGAAAATGGTAAAATAATTGACTTTATTTCTTCAAGTTTTATATTAAATGATAAAAAAATGATTTTAAGTATAGCTAGTGACTGTACAGAACATGAAAGAGCAATTAACAAATTGGAAGAGAATAAAAAGACCTATAGTGCATTAATACAAACTTTGCCTGAAGGAATAATGCTTATCAATAGATATACAAGAAAACAAGAATATATAAATAAATTTATGATGCGAATACTTAAAGAGATGGGAATTGATAAATTTAATAAAATAATAGATTCATATATTGAGAATGGTAAAAGCCGTAGTTTTAAAACTTTTAATATTAATACAGAAAAAAGCAGAAGAATATCCATAGCTATAGAGCAAGTTCCAAAACAAAATAATTTATTAATCGTAGTAAGAGATTTAGAAATAGAACAGCAAATGGAAAGAGTATACGAAAGTTTACAAATAATTAAAGAAAGAAATAAGTTTAAAACAGAATTTTTAACAAGAGCAGCAAGTAATTTAAAGAAGCCTATTAATACTATATTTGAAGTAAATAAAATTTTAGACAGTAAAAGTGATATATATAATTATAGTGGCATGAGAAGTTATACGAAAACAGTTAAACGAAATTCATATAGGCTAAAAAGAGTATTAAATAATATAGAAGAAATTAGTAAAATAGAAGCTGGACTATATGATAGGGATTTCAAAATATATGATTTGGTTAAGTTTTTAAAGGAGATTGTGGAGTTATGTAAAGAGTACACTATACAAAAAGGATTAGATATTAGTTTTGAAAGTAATAGAAAAGAGATTTTATTATATATGGATAAAGATAAGATGGAAAAAATCATACTGAATATTTTATCAAATGCAATGAAGTTTACTGAAAGAGGAGGAAAAATTTTAGTTTCAGTAAATGTTAATCAAAAAGACATAATAATAGGTATTGAAGATAACGGAACAGGGATACCAAGCAACAAGCTAGATTTTATATTTGAAAACTTTGAGCAAGTAAACAGATCATTATCTAGAATAGCTGAAGGCACAGGGGTTGGTCTTTACTTAGTAAAAAAACTTGCTCTTATACATCATGCTAAAATTAAGGTTAATAGTAAAATAGGGTGTGGTAGTAAATTTGAAGTTGTATTAGAAGATACTCTTATTGAAAGCAACAATGAAAATAAAAAAAAGATAGAAAATATTATTATTGATAAAGAATGTATAGATTTAGAATTTTCAGATATATATTTAGCTTAGTATTATGAATGGGGGAGGGGAAGCTATGTATGAATATATTATAAACTTAAATATTATAACATTATCGTTGTTCTTAGGTAGCTTTTTAATTGTAAATACTAGTATAAATATAAAAAAAAATAACAAAAGGAATATTATACAATGTATCTTATTACTTACAATATCGATAATGAAGTCTGTACATTTTTTTCAAAATGGAAGTATGTATATTTCAAGTGACTTGATATATTACAATTTTTGTATGATGTTTGCTGAGGATATGATTATATTATTATTAATATATTTAATATTTAAAGACGATAAGAATAGTAAGGTACATAGAATATTATTTTTGGTAAGTTATATTATTTG
>NZ_JAGHFM010000180.1 GCF_017888745.1 Terrisporobacter sp.
AATGCGATGACTATGAGTATACCACCTCAAACAAGTGCTTATATTATAGAAGTAAGATAGATGAAATTAGGCAATAATAGGAATTAAATGATATAATAAATGTTATAGATTAATTGTATTAACTCAAAAGGGAGGGGTAGCGGTGGCTAAAAAACAACCAAAGACAAATGCCATGAGAATATTAGATTCTAAGAAAATAGAGTATAACATGTACACTTATGAAGTTGATGATAATCATATAGATGGTATAAGTGTTGCTCATAAATTAAATCAAGATGAAAACATGGTATTTAAAACTTTAGTAGCTCAAGGGGCAAGTAAAAACTTCTACGTATTTGTAATACCTGTGGCTGAAAGTTTAGACATGAAAAAAGCAGCTAAGTCAGCAGGAGAAAAAAACATTGAAATGATTCATGTTAAGGATATAAATAAAGTGACAGGTTATATAAGAGGAGGATGTTCTCCAGTAGGAATGAAAAAACTATATCCAACTTTTGTACATGAAAGTGGAAAGAATTTGGAAAAGATAATTGTAAGTGGTGGTAAGATAGGTTTTCAAATAGAGTTATCACCATCGAATCTACAAGATGTTGTTAAATTTCAGTATGCAGATATAATAAAATAATAGATATAAAATGGATTGTCTCACTAAAGATTAGTGTGACAATCCATTTTTAAAATCTTTTAGTTCTATAAAATCTATAAAGAAAATCTTTTTCTAAAGATTTACTAAGTGTAGCTGTTTCATTAAAATTAATAAATCTTATTTCTAGAGAAGACTTATTAATAGGTATAACTTTATGAATTAATTTTAAATTAACAATATATTGTTTATGTGTAATAAAAAAGTTTGGTGGCAATCTTTTAGATAAATCATCAAAGTTTTCATAAAATTTTATTACATCATGATCTTTAGTATATAAATTTATAGCTCTAGAATTTTTTTCAAACATAACAATATCATCAAAATTAATCATATGAATTTGTTTTCTTACTTTATATGGGAATAAAGTATCTTCTATAAAATTACCTTTAGCCAACTTATGAGAGTTTATATGGTCTATTGCTATATTAATAGAATCTAAAATTTTCTCCTTAGTAAAAGGCTTAACTATAAAATCTACAGGATGAACTTTAAAACTTTCTAAACTATAATCTGCAAATCCAGTAACAAAGATTATATGTACATCAGAATCAATTTTGCTAATTTCCTTTGCACATTCGATACCATTTTTATAAGGCATATCAATATCTATTATAAGCAAATCTATTTTCTCATTTTTTATAAAGTCAATGGCTTCTAAACCATCTTTTACTTTTTTTACATAGTCTACATAGCCAGAATTTTTTATAGTAATTTCTATATCATCTCTTACAGCTTTATCATCATCACATATTAAAACTTTTATCATCAGAACTGTTTCTCCTTATCAATATTTCGGTATTAAAATTGTAAACTCAGTTAAGAATTCATCACTACTTGCAAAGATATGGTAACCGTACTTATCTAAAATATTTTTTACTAAGTAAAGTCCATATCCTCTGTTATCACCATCTTTAGTAGAGAATCCTTCTTCAAATATACTTTCTGTATTATAAATAATAGGTCCGTTGTTTTTTATAGATATAACATATTGGAACTCATCTTCATAGACAAATAGTTTTATATATTTATTATCTTTGTTAATCGTAGATAAAGAATCTATAGCATTATCTATTATATTCAAAAGCACAGAGCTCATTTCACTTGGCTCTATGACTAAATTATCTATAAAATCTTGAATGTAAACATCGAAAGAGATGTTTTTTACAAGACATTCTTCATATTTTAAAGAAGCTATTGCATCTAAATAAGAAACCTTACCATACCTAGAAGTTTTTGATCTAAAACTATTAGATATATTTGTTATATAGTCTTTAGCATCTTCATTAAGATTATTATTAAGAAGTGAATATACTACTTGTAAATGTTTTAAATAATCATGTTTTTGACTTCTAAGCTTGGCTATAATATTATCCTTATGTTCAATTTTATTATTTAATTTATTTAACTCAGACTTGTATTTACAATTAAGATTCATCATTTTTGAAAACTCATAGCCAATATATAAACATAGAATCATTACTATAAATGCTAATACTGATATAAAAATACCTTTTATCAATAGATCATCATTTAATCTATATAATATAAAAATAAATATTTTATAGAATAGTAAAAAACATATTGAAGATATAATTAAGCTAAAAAAGTTTCTTTTTCCTAGGCTCATCTTATTATAAAATTCATATCTATATAAAATCAAATTGAGTCCTACAAAAAATATTAAAATAATCATTGTAAATATAAAAATATTATACATATTTAACTCCTTAGTTTTCCATTTATAATAGAAGTATATCACTTATGAAAAAATATGTAAAAAGTTGAAATTTACATAAATAAAATTAAAACTTGTATATAGACCTAAATAAATATGCAAAAAACTATAATAAATTTGAAAAAACGTAATTTGATAGAATTATTTTTCATGTATATAATGAACTTATTCAAAGGAGAAGTATTTATTTAGAGGGAGGAAGGTCAAATAAATGAAAGAAGATTTAAGTATAGTAATCAAATATATAAAAAGCTTCAAATCTAGATCAATAGCAATAATGCTTAGTATAATACTAGGAACAGCACTTATAGTAGGCGTGGGGACTTTATCTAAAAGTGCACAACAAGCTGATTTAGAAAGGGTAAAAAGGGAAACAGGAACTTATCATGTAGCTTTCAAAGATATAGACAAGAATCAACTAGAGGTTGTTAGGAAAGGTAAGGATATAAAAAATATAGGCATAACTTCTTACTATGCTTCTACAGATACTGGTGAAAAGTTACCCATTAACATACTTTATGCCGATAATAATTTTCTAAATGATGAATCAGAAATTGTAAAAGGTAGATTGCCAGAAGCAAAAAATGAGGTTGTATTAGAGAGTTGGATATTAAACAGTATGGGATTAGAGACAACTGTGGGACAAGAATTAACTTTTAAACTTTATAATAAAGATAAGCCAGAAACGTTTAAAGTTGTAGGGATACTTAAGGATAGATATAAAGATAAGAGCGTTGGAAGATGTGAGATGTTTTTACATCTTGATGATAATAAAATTAATAATTTTGTAGCAAATGTGGAGTTTAATGAAGGTAGTCCAATTAGTAATAATATAGAAGTTATAGCTAAAAAAGCAAATCTTAATTTAGAAAATCAAGTAGGTATAAACTCTACATTAGTTGAATCTGTAGAAGAGAACGGTGGTATAGATACTGAAAGTAGAAATACAGCTATAGCTATGAGTGCATTTGCAGGACTTGTAATTTATAGTATTTATTCAATATCTGTATACCAAAGAATTAGAGATTATGGAATGTTAAGGGCATTAGGAGCTACTAATTTTAGAATATTTAAGCTTATGATATATGAGTTATTAATAATATCTTTAGTATCTATGCCTATTGGAATATTACTTGGCATGGGTGGAGCGCAAATATTTAATAAATTAGGTGGAAATATTGCTAATATTGCTCTTGGAGGAAAATTAGAATCAACATCTTTTGTTATACCAACAGAAGTGATTTTATTATCTATAGCATGTACTTTAGTTGTGATATTGATTATTAGTATATTTACTTATTTAAAAATAAGAAATATATCTCCAATTGAAGCTATAAAAAGAAATTTTGGCTCTGGAAGTAAGGTAAAGAAAAGTAACCTTATCATAGCTAAAATAAGTAAGAATATTTCAGCAACAAAAGCAGTTTCAATGAAGAATATATTTAGAAATAAGAAAGCATTTATTTTAATAATGTTATCTATGAGTATAGGAGGAGTATTAGTAATTAAAAATAGCTATTCTTATACAATATCTGATGCTATGTATGCTCAAGTAACTAAGGCAATGTATTTAAATGGAGATTTTATAATGCAAGTAAATGCATCCAATGGTGAAAATGCTGGTTTAAGTAATAAAGATATTGAAAAAATTAGAAAAATAGATGGAATTAAAGAAGTAAAAGCAGCTAGAGTAATTCATAGTAGGCTAGTTTTGCCTAAAAAAGACTTGCTAGATATGGAATTTATAAAACAAAATGATGAAGAACCATATTTTAAGAAGGTTCTGAATGGAACTATAATGAAAGATAAAGATATTAATAATTATTTAGTAAAACAAAAACTAAAAGGTTTTAATGATGAGATGTTAAAATCTTTAAATGAGTATTTAGTAAGTGGAAAAATTGATATAGAAAAAATGAAAAAAGAAAATTTAGCAGTAGTATATATGCCATATATTTACGAAAATCATGGTGACAGAGATATAGTTTTAGGAGGAAATACTGGAGATCCGCTTGCTAATATTAAAGTTGGGGATACTGTAACAGTTAAATATCCTAAAGGAAAAATAGAAGATATACAGAAGTATTGGCAAGGAAAAGATAATTATGAGTATGAAGAGTATACTTTTAAAGTAGGAGCTATAGTAAATTATCCTTATGCAGATGATGGATTGTATACTGGGGGTAATGGAATAGATGTCATAGCCAGTGATATATATTTAGATAAATTATTTGGTAATAGCAACTATGATGTAGTGTATGCAAATATGAAAGAAAATGCAAATCACAGTGAGATAAATGAAAAACTGGGGCAAATTGGGGGTAAGGTACCAGGAACTGTAACTACAGATATGACTGAAGATAAAAAAATGAACGAACAGGAACTTAAGCAGAAAAAACTTTTAGATTTTGGTATAGTAGCAGTTATGTTTGCTATAAGTGTATTTAATATAATTAACAATGTAAGCTATAACTTAACTTCAAGAACTAGTGAATTTGGAATGCTTAGAGCGATAGGAATAAGTGATAAAGATTTTAAGAAAATGATAACTTATGAAGGATTATTCTATGGAATTATTTCAAGTGTAATAGTTGTAGTAGGTGGAATACTTTTACAAATTAGAATGTATAAAACCTATGGATTTGAAAAGTATGGAATGGAGTTTGCTATAAATTATAAGTTGTATATTCTAGTAATATTAGCAAATATTATAGTTGGCTTATTAGCAACTTACTTACCAGCTAGAAAAATAAAAGAAAGTAGTATAGTAGAAGCTATAAATATTATAGAGTAGAGGGGTTATTATGTTGATATTAGAGACTATTAATTTAGGTAAAATATATGGAAAAAAACAAACAAAAGTAGATGCTTTACAAGATGTTAATTTAAAAATAAGTAAAGGTGAATTTGTAGCAATAGTAGGACCTAGTGGAAGTGGAAAAAGTACTTTTCTTCACTTAGTAGGAGGATTAGAGCGACCAAGTAGTGGGACTATAAAAATAGATGGAAAAGATATTTGTTGTTTATCTGATAAAGAGTTAGCTAAATATAGAAGACAAAAAGTAGGTTTTGTATTTCAACAATACAATCTAATACCAGTTCTTAGTGTAAAAGAGAATATAGAACTACCTCTAAAATTAGATAATCAAAAAATAGATGAAAATTATATAAATGACTTGATGAAATTACTTGGAATAGATGATAGAAAAGATCATCTTCCAAATCAATTATCAGGTGGTCAACAGCAACGTGTTGCCATAGCTCGTGCTTTAGCTGCAAAGCCGAGTATTATTTTAGCTGATGAGCCTACTGGAAATTTAGATAGCAAAACTACAGAAGAAGTCATGGATTTACTTAAGACTTCTATAAAGAAATACAACCAAACTTTAATAATGATAACTCATAATAATGAAATTGCTAAAAAAGCAGATAGAGTTATATCTATAGTAGATGGTAAATTAAATTTATTATAGAACGTAAGAATTTATTTATTAGTATTTAATTCATGAGTTTAGTAAAAGCTATGAAATTTAGAATTAATATTCTATATTCATAGCTTTTATAGTTAGAAATGATAGTTGAAATACAATAAAGAATAATTTGAAATTTTATAAGTAGTCATTTAGAGTCCTATGTTATCCAATAAAGTATAGAAAATTGAAAAATTAATTATATTTATTACAACTTTATAACGAAAATAATTGTTTACTAAGATTTTATAACAAATAGAGAACGATAATTCTAAATATGAATTTTTAGTTAAATTTTAGTGTATATTTGATGGTGAAATCATTAACATAAGTGGAGGGAGGAAAATCAATTTAAAATTGATTAATTTATATGGTTTTTAGTAGTTTAGTATTTATATTTTTATTTTTACCAGTAGTACTTATATTTTATTACTTATTAAGTGATAGACTAAAAAATTTAGTGTTGTTACTTTCAAGTTTGTTTTTTTATGCATGGGGAGAGCCTAAATACGTATTTTTGATGATTGTTTCTATAATTTTAAACTATATTTTTGGATTGAAGGTAGCATCAAATAATAGAAGAAAGAAGTTTTGGCTTATTTCATCAGTCGTTTTTAATATTTTATTATTAATAGTTTTTAAATATAGTAATTTCTTTGTGGATAGTATGAATAGTTTACTTGATACAAATTTAAATATACCTGAAATAGCCCTACCTCTTGGAATATCATTTTTCACATTCCAAACTATGAGTTATGTAATTGATGTATATAGAAATGAGGCAAGAGTTCAAGAAAATGTTTTTGATTTAGCTCTTTATGTAAGTTTATTCCCACAACTTGTAGCCGGACCTATTGTAAGGTACCAAACAGTTGATGATCAGATAAATAATAGAAATCATACTATAAATAAATTTGCAGATGGTGTAGAAAGATTTATAGTTGGTCTTGGTAAAAAAGTTATCTTTTCAAATCAATTAGGTATGATAGCAGACAATATATTTGCAGCTCAAATAGCAGAATTATCTACATTAGAAGCATGGTTAGGAATTATATGTTATACACTTCAGATATATTTTGATTTTAGTGGATATAGCGATATGGCTATAGGTCTTGGAAAAATGTTTGGATTTGATTTCCTTGAAAATTTCAATTATCCATATATATCACAAAGTGTATCTGAGTTTTGGAGAAGGTGGCATATATCCCTTGGAAGTTGGTTTAGAGATTATGTATATATTCCTTTAGGAGGTAATAGAGTATCTCCTGTTAAGCAGTATAGAAATTTATTTGTAGTTTGGTCTTTAACAGGAATATGGCATGGAGCAAATTGGACTTTTATGGCATGGGGATTATATTATGGAATTTTAATTGCTTTTGAAAAAGCATTTTTAGATAAATTATTAAAGAAATTACCCAAGATATTTAGACATATATATTTAATATTATTAGTAATGATTGGTTGGGTATTTTTCAGAGCTGAGAGTATAGGACAAGCTTTTGAATTTATAAAAGTCTTAAGTGGATTAAGCTCAAATCCAACATGTAATATTTTATTTATTAATTATATAAACGAATCTGGGTATATTGTGATTTTAGCTATCATTTTTGCAACACCAATATTACCTAGGATTAAATCTTTAATAAAATTAAAAAATAAACCATTAGTTGAAAGTAATTTTTCATATATTTTTAAATCAATATCATTAATGTCATTAATGTTTATAATAGTAGTGATATTAATAAATTCCACATACAATCCATTTTTATATTTTAGATTTTAAGGGAGATTTTAAACATGAATAGGAAAAAAGCAAAATATATAATAATTCCTTTTTTATTAATTATAATGGGAACATTATTCATTCATATAATTAGTAAAGATAAAGAATCCAGTATATCAGAAAATCGAGCTTTAGCTCAATTGCCAACTGTAAAAGATATAAAATTAGGAAATTATACAAGTAAGTTCGAAAGTTATTTTTCTGATCAATTTCCTTTTAGAGAAGAGCTATCAGAATTATATTCTAAGATACAGTTAGCCTTTGGAAAGAATAAAGTAAAAAATTATTATGTATTAGAAAATAACTGGATTATGCCAACACCAATTAAATCAATCTCAGATGAGGAATTAAAAGATACAGCAAAAGAAATTAATGAATTATCAGAAGTAGCTGTAAAATCAAATAAGAAAGTATATTATGCCTCTACACCTCATAAAGAGAGCATGCTTGCACACTTATATCCAAAATATACAGGTGGACTTGAAAATGCGACCGATAATAAAAATAAATTTAAAAATTATTTAGACTTAGATAATATTAATTTTATAGATATAGATGAAGATTTTCTAAATAAATTTAATGAATCAGAAAGAGAAAAATTATATTTTAAAACAGACCATCATTGGAATGGAATAGGAGCTTATGAAGGATTTAAATCTATTATTGAAAATATGGATGAAATAAATAATGTTTCTTGGGACAGATATACAAAGACAAATTTTGATAAGGGATATTTCTTAGGTAGCTACAATATGAACTTGAACAATTTAGTAAAAGAAGATGAAAGTATACCATATGTTCATTTAAAAGATAAGCCTGATTATGAGTATTATAAATATGATGGTAAAAAAGAAACTAAAATCAAAGAAGATGATGTTGTAGCTACACGTAAAAATGAAAAAGAAATTTTATATGGGGGAGCATATATGTTTGGAAATGCTTGTAATATTTTAAAAATAAGAAATGAAGATGCTTTATCAGATAAGAAAATACTTATTCTGAGAGACTCTTATCAAGCACCTACATCTTGGTTATTTGCAGATATTTTCTCTGAAGTTCAATTAGTTGATCCAAGATATACTAAAGAACTTAATTTATCTATGGATGAGATAATAAGAAATAGTGATGCAGATATAGTCATGTTTATGTATAATTCAACAGACTTTAAATCTATGATAGATGTAATAAAAGAACAAAGAGATAAATAGTGATCAATAAAATATATATAAGAGGATAGATGCAACATATTCTCTTTTATATATTTATATATTTAATAAAAATCTATACATTTTTTCGCATATACGTTCATATCCCATGTCATTTGGATGAAGTATGTCTTTAGTAAAAGTATCCATGATTTCTTTTGTTATACCACTTTTAGGATATAGATCAAGTACATGTAGTGAATACATTTTACATAAATCTTTTATTGTAGATACATAGTCTTCGAGTTTACTTTGATATTTGTTAGGTATAGTTATACTATCACCTAAGGTTATCCATGAATTTCTTTGATATTCATTAAAATATATTCCTGATAAGCTTATATTATAATTAAATACAGGAGATATATTATTAAATGATAAAAAATTATAAAATATCATAGAAAATATTATTGTTAAAACTAAAAAGACGATCTTATTCTTCATGACTGTTCATCCTATATTTTATTATATAGAAGTAAGTAGAAATTATTACTTATAAAAATAATATTGGTATTTAAAATATACATATGGTAAAATCAACAAATATATATAATGTCATAATATAAACTTAATTGCTTAAAATATTAAACATAATTATAATAAAGTGATAGTAAAAGTATTTTACATTCAACTTATAAGGGGTAATAAGGGGGAAATTTAAAGATGTATTTAATTTTAGTGGCAGGATTATCCGCCACATGTAAAACTACTTTTTCAAAATATTTAAGTGAAAAATTGGATATATATTTTTATATAAAAAGGTTCTATTGGTGTTTTGAGCTTCCAATAGAACCTTTTGTTAATTTTTATCTCTGTTTAAAATTTGAATTAAGAAACATAACTCATCATCTGGGATTTTTACTAAGAATTCATCTTCAATAATTTTAATACTATTTTTTATGATATAGAATTGGTTATGGTAAGAACATATAAAGTTATCTTTATTTTCAAAAATAGCATTATACCCCTTTATACATCTATCAAGCATACATCCTAAGTGTAGAGCTAAATCAAATAATTCATCTTCTTCCGAATTAGAATATCCTATATCATTTATAAATTTTTTTATGCAGTTTACAGCGATTATAGGATTTACAAATTTGACATACTTAGATAAAGTATTATTTATTCTGGTATAAACGTCTTCTATATCAGAACTACTTTCTTTAGATAAGATAGGATTAATCATATCTAATAAAAAATTTTTAAACTGAACATCAAATCCTTTAACAAATAATTGGTTAATAGGAAAATAGTTTAAATGAACTTTAGGTCTCATATTACCAATACAAGCTAAAATATTGTATTCTTCTTCTAATTTTTCTATATAGGATTCATGATTTTCATACTGAACACTAATAACATTTATTGAGCTTAATGATTGTTCGCTTGATAATACTTCAATTACTATATTTTTAGCAATTACACTTGAGCCTTTACCAGTAGCGCATAGTGTAATTATAGCATTAGGTTTTACATTATTTACAGTTGTTTTATTAAACGTATTTAAAAGATTATTATGTATTTCATCAATAGAGTAATTTTTAAATAACACTTGCCTCAAAGCCTCAAGAACTGTAAGAGTAGATACATTAGAAATAGTTTTTATATTAATATTAGTATTTTTAGCAATTTCATTACCAATAGAAACAAGAGACCCCATATCTACAAGTAAAAGTACGCCTTTTTTAGCTCCCATACTTTTTATTTTTTTTAGAGTTATATTATAAATATCCTTAACTGTTGCAGATAAAGGCATATTAATAGCTTTTACAATATTAGAGTCTAGTATTGTATTAGCAACTTCACACATACTGCTTGCAGTGGTATTACCATGACACATTACAAGTATACCTATATCACTGGTATTATAGCTTTCTTGATTATTAGCTAAGAGTATAGTTAAGAAGCCTTTTTCATATTCAGGTATAACTAAATTAAATTTTTCACTAATTTTAATTAAGAAGTATGAAGCTACTTCATACTCTTTTGGATGTTTTTTCTTTATTTTATTTAGATTAAGTCTTTTTACTCCTTCTCCATTAAGAAGTCTGTTGACTAGTGATTGGATGTGCATAGCTAATAGCAAAGCAAATTTATCACTAAAAACTACTTGAAGTTCAACAGATGCATAATTTAGTAAAGAAGTTGAAAATATAACAATGTCATGATTAATAACTTTATCTAAATACTCAAAGTTTAGATTATTAGTATTAAAATTATTTGATACAGATTTGTAATGCTTATAAATCATATCAGATATTCTTTCATCAATATCATTGTCACTAAGTCCTAATTCTTTTAGATTAGTAAGTTCAGAAGATATTCTATTATATATATTATTATCTAAAGAATTTGATATTTTAAGTGAACTAGTGTAATCGTTTTTTCTACTATCAAATTCTATATATTCAACACTTAAGTTATAAAAATCTTTACTGATATTATCCATATTTTCATAGTGTGAAGAGATTTCTCTATTTAGCATATTAAAAGAAATATGTATAGAAGAGCTATTTTCTTTAATAGAGTCTAAAAAACCTTTTGCACATAAAAGCTTAACTTCTGAATATAGTTGACCTAAGTTTCCTTTTGGATAATCATATAGCCATAATGCTTTTAAAACTATACTATCTATTTTTATAGTAGAACTTAAATTACTAGATTCTTGTATAAATAGATTTTTAATTAGTTCTATTCTTTCTTCTATACTTCTTTCACTAAAAGAAGGTAGTTTCAATGTCACAGGTATCCTTCTTAAAAAAGTAGTAAGTAAAACATCATCTGGATTTTCTGTTGTAGCTGCGATTATAAGAACATTGCTTGTTCTATTTTTTGAGGTTTCACCTAATCTATTAAATTTACCATTGTCCATCAAATAAAATAGCATTTCCTGACCATCTGCAGGTAGTCTATGTATTTCATCTAAAAATAATATACCATTATCTGCTTTTTCAACTAAACCTTCTTTATCTGAAGAAGCACCAGTAAAAGCTCCTTTAACATGACCGAATAATTGTGATAATAATAGTTGAGGATTATTATAGTAGTCAGCACAGTTAAAGGATATAAAAGGAATATTTTTGTTAGTTTTTTTTTGTGATTTTGAAAATTGATACATAGCATTTGCAAATGTAGTTTTACCAACACCGCTTTCACCTAATATTAAGGTATTAAGTCCTTTAGGTGGATATAAAATAGCAGCTTTAGCTTTAGTTATTTGACTTAATAAAGATGAAGAATGACCCACTAATTTTTTAAATGGATCATTATCATTAATGTGAGAATTATTATTAATATTAATATTCTTAATAAATAATTCATCTGTTTTCTTATTATCATTAACAGGAATATTATCTAAACTTTTACTCGCTATAAAGGAATGTTGATAAGTCATATTTAAAATAATATGTTTAATTTCTTCTAATTTATAACTATCTTTGCATATTACTTCTTTATTTAAATTATTTTTAAAAATAAATGTTACGGGCCTACTGATTATTTTGATAAGTAATCCTTCTTTATGAAGTTTGTTTAATATAGTAGAACTATTATTTCTTACAATATTAAATTCATCTTCTATATTGTAAGCGCTTACCCCGATATTAATACTATCTTTTATATTATTTAAAAGTATATCTAAGGTAGTGTTATTTTTTATATACTCAAGGATATTATTTTTTTGAGACATAGGTTCTCCCCCTTAATACTTTGAAGAATTATTTTGATCTTTCAGTGTCTATATCTAAGTTGTTTTCCTTATAAAAGATGGTATGTCCAAATATCTTTAATTCTGGAAAATTGACTTTAGAAGATAAGTTTTTAAGATATAGAGCTAGTAAAAGACTTATAGCACTTATTATTGTACTCCTTGTAAAAAATGCAGTAAATAATCCTAAAATATTAATACCTACTAATGTAAACCATAATTTGTAATGCATAAAATGCCCCCCTTATATTTAAGTATGATAGTTTTAGAACAAATTTAGAATCTTATTACAAGATTTATGTAAATTTTACCATAATAATATAAAAATATCATACTAAAAATACACAAGCAATAAAATAGTTATACTTTAATGCACTAATGTTATTTTATATATGCACTAATATATATTGATAATTATGCATTAATATAAGTTTGTTATATTGCATTTATTTCTTTAAACAGATAAAAATTAAAATAAATTATTATAAAAAATAAAAGAAAAATAATGGTATAAATATTGAGATATAAACATCCTATAAAAAATAATTTATAAAAATTTTATTGAGAAAACGTTATGCACTAAATTTGGCACGTTAGTTGCTTTATAGAAAATATAAGAAATTAAATATTAGATGGAGGTGATAGATATGGGAGTTAATAATAGTGAACTTATAAGAGAAGAGTTAATATTTTTAGATTATGAAGCAAGTGATAAAAAAGATTTAATAACTAAAATGGGTACATATGCTCAGTTAAAAGGATATGTTAAGGAATCTTTTTTAGAAGCTATATTAAAAAGAGAAGAAGTGTACCCAACAGGCCTAAGAGGTGAAAACTTAGCAATAGCTATACCTCATACTGATGCAATTCATATAAATGAACCTGCAGTATTTTTCAGTAGATTAAAGAATACAGTGAAATTTAAGGAGATGGGGATAGGAGTAGACGATATAGATGTACAGTTAGTATTTATGCTATTAATAAAAACACCTGAAGATCAAGTCGATATGCTAAGCAATTTAATGGGATTATTTGTAAAACATGATATGGCAGAGATACTAAAAAATAGTACAGACAAAGAGGAAATTTATAATACCTTAGTAAGTATAGTAAGTAATAATTAATAATTAAAATAAATTTAAAATTTGGGAGGAAATTGAAATGAAAAGAATATATGTAGCTTGTGGATCTGGAGTTGCAACATCTCAAACTGTTGCATCAAAAATAGGAAGTATGATAGAAGAAGATGGATTAGATGCAACTGTAGAAGCAGTTGATATAAAATCTTTAGAAAGCATTATAGATCAATGTGATATATATGTATCTATAGTAGGAGCGCTAGATATAAATAAACCAACTATAAATGGTTTAGCATTTTTAACAGGAATGGGAATGGAAGATGAGTACGAAAAGTTAAAAGAATATATAAAAGCTTAGTTTATTAGGCTTATCACTTATAGAGTGATATTTAAGTTTTTTATTTAAATATCATTCTATAAGTCAAATATTAGTTTTTAATTGGTTAATTGTAGAAAAAGAAAATAAAGATTTTTATCGGTTATTTATTGGAGATTAAAACTATATAAGGAGGAAATAAGATGAAGGCAGTATTAGATTATATACTTGATATGGGAGCAGGGGTATTCCTACCTATAATAATGATACTTTTAGGTTTATGCATGAAAATGAAGCCTAAAAAGGCAATAATAGCAGGTTTAACACTTGGGGTTGCATTTACAGGTATGAGTATAGTATTAGACTTTATGTTTGGTGCAATAAGCCCAGCTGCAAGTGCATTTGTAGAAAATACAGGAATTCAACTAAATGCAATAGATGTAGGCTGGTCACCAATGTCAACAATAGCATGGGCTTGGCCATATGCTTTAGCTATGTTCCCAATACAAATAGGAATAAATATAGTAATGTTAATGTTTAAATGGACTGATACTCTAAATGTAGATTTATGGAATGTATGGGGTAAAATTTTGACAGCTACAATAGTTACAGCTGTTTGTGGAAATATTGCAATTGGTCTATTAGCAGCTTCTTTACAAGTTGTATTAGAGTTAAAAAATGCTGACTTAATAGCTAAACCAATAAATAAAATGACTCATATACCAGGGGTTACTTGTACACATATGATGAACTTACAATGTGTAATTATGGCTCCTATGAATAGAATATTAGATTTTATACCAGGTATTAATAAAATAAATTTAGATGCTAAAGCACTTAAAGAAAAAATAGGTGTATTTAGTGAAAATAGTGTAATGGGATTCATAGTAGGTGCTTTAATAGCAGCATTTGGTGGATATGGATTTAAAGAAATATTAAATACAGCTGTTCAAGTTGCGACTGCTTTAGTTTTATTCCCAATGGTTGCTAAATTATTCATGCAAGCTTTAGCTCCTATAGCTGATGCAATAGGTGACTTCATGAAGAAAAAATTCAAAGATAGAGAATTACATATCGGACTTGATTGGCCATTCATGGCAGGGTTGTCTGAAGTTTGGGTTGCAGCTATAATCTTAGTTCCAATTGAATTACTATTATCAGTTGTATTATCTAAAATGGGAGTTAATAATGTTTTACCTTTAGGTGCAATAGTTAATATAGGTATGATAGTGCCAGCGCTAATAGTTACTGGTGGTAACTTAGCTAGAATGATAATATTAGCAACTGCTGTTACTCCAATATACTTACTAGTAGCTACTAAATTTGCTCCATTATTCACGGAGTTAGCTATAAGTACGAAAGCGATATCAGAAGTAAGTTTACAAGGTGGACAAATGTTAAGTTGGTTTGGTATAGAAGCACCAACTTTTAGATATAGTATAGCCCAAGCTTCGGCTGCTTTAAATGGGGACTTAATGGGATTATTGTTATTCGGTGCTTGGATTGTATGCTTCTTCTATTATGTAAACTACATGAAAAAGAAAAATGGAAAAGTGGTAGAAGAAAACAAAGGTTTAAAAGAAGCTAAATAGTAATTAATAAAATTAACAAAAAATTTAATCGGGAGATAAATATATAAAAGTTTATCTCCTGAATATAAATAATAAGTCTAATTAAAATTTAAATAATGGATAATAAATTGGGGGGTACAAAATGTTAGAAAATTTAAAAGAAATAGTAGTAGAAGTTGCTAAGAAAGCTCAAAATATAGGATTATGTAAACATAAAGCTGGAAACTTCAGCATAAGAGATAAAGAAACTGGATATATAGTTATAACTCCATCGGCAGTAGATAGAGAAAAATTAACAGTAGATGATGTATGCGTAGTTGATATAGATGCTAATTTAATAGAAGTTAAGACTGATGTTAGACCTACAAGTGAAATATTAATGCATTTACAAGCATATAAATCTAGACCAGACTTACATGCTGTAGCTCATACTCATTCTAAATATGCTACAATGTTTGCTGTTTTAGAGAAAGAAATAAAACCAGTTATATATGAAGTGGCTAGTTATGGTGGAAAAGTTCCTGTAGCTCCATATGGAAGACCAGGTACTCCAGCTTTAGCTGAAAGTATAATAGAACCTTTAAAAATAGCAGATGTTTGCTTAATGGCTAAACATGGTGTATTCTGTGCTGATAAAGACTGTTTACATGAAGCTTTATTAAAAGCTATATACATAGAGGAAGTTGCTGAAATATACTATGGAACAATAATGTTAAATGGTGGAAAAGAACCAGATTATATATCTCAAGAAGAATTAGATGCATGGATGTATCCAGGCGAAGTAAAAATGTAAAATATATTATAAATTAAATGTCTAGTAGAGAATATATAGTAATTGAAGGAGAATAAAAATGAAAAAATTAATTAATAAACCAGCAGACTTTGCTAGAGAGACAGTAGAAGGAATACTATTAGCTCATTCTAATGATTTAAAAATGGTAAATGATAATTTTAGATGTTTAGTAAGAGCAGATGAGAAGAAAGAAGGAAAAGTTGCTATAGCAACAGGTGGTGGATCAGGACATTTACCAGTATTCCTAGGATATGTTGGTTATGGATTATGTGATGGTGTTACAGTAGGTAATGTATTTGCTTCTCCTAGTGCTGAATGTATGTATGAAGTAGATAAAGCTATACATTCTGGTGCAGGAGTACTTCACTTATATGGAAATTATGGTGGAGATTTAATGAATTTTGGTATGGCTAAAGATTTATGTGAAATGGATGAGATAGAAGTAGAAGAAGTATTAGTTACAGATGATGTTGCTTCTGCACCAAAGGGTGAAGAACATAGAAGAAGAGGAGTAGCTGGATTATTCTTTGCTTATAAAACTGCAGGAGCTGCAGCCGAAAAAATGATGAATTTACAAGAAGTTAAAGAGGTTGCTCAAAAAACAGTAGATAACACTAGAACTATGGGTGTTGCTTTATCTCCTTGTACTGTTCCAGAAGCAGGTAAGCCTACTTTTATAATAGAAGATGATAAGATGGAAATAGGAATGGGTATACATGGAGAACCAGGTATATCAAGACAATCACTAAAAACAGTCGATGAAGTGACGGAAGAAATAGTAAATAGAATATTAGAGGATATGGATTACTTAAATAGTGAAGTTGCAATATTAATTAATGGATTAGGTTCAACTCCTAAAGAAGAATTATATCTTGCGTATAGAAAAGCTCATGAAATATTAGTAAATAAAGGTATAACTATATATAGAAATTATATAGGTGAATATGCCACATCATTGGAGATGGCAGGTATGTCAATATCATTGCTTAAATTAGATGATCAACTTAAAGGGTTAATAGATTTTAATGCATATACTCCATTCTTTAGACAAGGTATGTAAGATAAACTTATTAAGAGGAGAACTAATTAATATGAGTAAAGAAATAGTAAAAAAAGTACTTAAATATATAGTTAAGTCAGTTGAAAAAGAAAAAGATTATTTAATAGAATTAGATGGTGCAATTGGAGATGGAGATTTAGGTCTAACTATGTACAATGGATTTACTGCTTTATACAATGAAATTGACAAAATTGATTCAGCTGATTTGGGCAACGTATGCATAAAGTTAGGTATGAAAATGAATACTGAAGTACCAAGTACAATGGGTACATTAGTATCTATAGTATTTATAAGAGGTGGTAAAGCTATAAAAGGAAAAGAAAGTTTAACTTTAGATGACATGATATCTTTTGGAGATGCTGCAGTTAATGGAGTAATGGAAATAGGGAAAACAAAAGTTGGTAATAAAACTATGTTAGATGCTTTATATCCAGCAGTAGAAGGTTTAAAAGAAGCTAAAGAAGAAGGTTTATCGATAAATGAAGCTATAGAACGAGCATATGAAAAAGCAGTTGAAGGAGCTGAGAAAACTAAAGAAGTAAAATCAGTTCATGGCAGAGCTGCATACTACGGAGATAATTCAGTAGGAAGAGTAGACCCAGGTGCCACTGCAGTTAAATTTATTATAAGAGGAATTAAAGATAGCTTTAATTCTTAATATAAAAATAGACTATCTTAAAGTATAATTATATAACTTTGAGATAGTCTTATTTTTTGTAAATGCAATAAATCCACAGTCAGTAGGATGGTTTATTAAAATATAATTTATGTATTTTAATAAAAGTAAGACAATATTAGTATCCCCACCTGAGCTTAAAATATTAAATAAATTTAGAATCATTAATAAAGAATTTCCTATGAAGTAAGAAACAATGAATAGAAAACTAAGACTACTTGTGTCAAAATAGCATATCAACTATATTATATATTTTCCAAGTAATATTTGAATTTTAATATTGAAAAAAGGAAAAATACATATAAAAAGGAGGAGAAATTCATGTTTGTACCTCAAAGGATAATTTTTGAAAAAGGTTCTTTAGACTATGATATAGGCAAAAATATATATGATAAATTTAAACATAATGAAAGATGTGAAATTATTAATTTAACAAATAATAAAGTAAAACAACATATACCAGGAGATAACTTATATGATTTTTATAGAGAAGGAAAAAATACTTTAGTTGTGGGAATGAAGAAGGGTTATAAATTTCAAGGGTGTAAACCATCTGCTCACTATCAATTACCATTACTGAGTGGATGTGTTGGTAACTGCCAATATTGTTACTTAAATACAAATTTAGGGGATAAACCATTTATAAAAGTAAATGTTAATGTGGATAATATATTAGAACATGCACAAAAATACATTGATGAAAGATCACCTCAAGTGACTATATTTGAAGGTTCTGCTACTTCTGACCCAATTCCAGTGGAGCCTTATACTCATTCTTTGAAATCTGCTATAGAGTTTTTCGCCAAAAGTGAATTAGGGCGTTTTAGATTTGTAACCAAGTTTAATGATGTTGATAGTTTACTTGATATAGATCATAGAGGTAAAACTGAAGCAAGATTTACTATTAATACATCATATGTAATAGATAGTTATGAAAAGAGAACTGCTAGTAGAGAAAAAAGAATCGAGGCCAGTATAAAAATGATGGAGGCGGGATATCCTGTAGGATATATCATTGCACCAGTATTTATTTATGATGGATGGGAAGAAGATTATAAAAAATTATTACAGTATTTAAGTGAAAAAATACCAAGTAATTTATCTTACACGGTTACTTTTGAAGTTATTTCTCATAGATATACTACAAGGGCAAAAAATATAATAACTGAAGTTTTTCCTGATAATACACTACCTATGAATGATGAGGAAAGAACTTATAAATATGGTCAATTTGGATATGGAAAGTTTGTTTATCCAAAAGAAGATATATCATATATGAAAGATTTTTTTAAAAAGAACTTAGAAGAAATATTCCCAGATGCAGATATTAAATATATTATATAAAACTTATTGATTATCCTAAAATAAAAAGGAGAGTTATAAAATTTAACTCTCCTTAATAGTTAGATTCTGTTTTCAACCCATTTTGTAATTTCATCGATTATATCATCTTTTATAAGCTCATCCAAAAGTTTATGATAAAGACCATTTAAAATTTTAATTTCTTTGTCAGTAGATATTATATTATTGAATAAATATCTACTATCTTCACAGTCTGTAATAGAATCCATAGAACCATGGAAAATTAAACAAGGATATGCGAATTTATATAGACATTGAATAATATTAGAAGAACTTTTGTTTAGGGCATTATAAATACCAACAGTAACTTCTTTTAAATTTAATTCATCATCTTCATAAGATTGTATAAAATCATAGTCATGACTTAAACTATGAACATTTGACACGGAAACTAAATCAAATTCACTATCATAGCTTTCCATATTACATTTAGTATAATTACTATAATCACAAACTAAAGGGCTGGAAAAAATCATTCCATCTACTAAGTTTGGTAATTTGGCTCCTAGTCTAATCATTATATGTCCTCCCATACCTTGTCCTAAAATAAATATAGGAATTTTGGGATTTTCTTTTTTAGCTATCTCAATCACAGATGTTAAATCTTTAGTAAATGTATCTATGTCATCAACATAACCTCTTTTACCATCAGAGTCACCATGACCTCTATGGTCATATCTATATACATTAAATTTTTTTGAAGTCAACTGATTTGTTACATAATCATATCTTTTATAGTGTTCTGCCAAGCCATGTACTATTAATATGGTAGCCTTAGGGTGACTTACTAAGTCTTTTGTACATTTTAAATTAATATTATCAAAGGATTTAATCCAAAAATCTATCTTTGCAATACACATAATTTTCACTCTCCAATTTTAAAATAAATCCTAAAGATGTCTAGTACATCAATATAATAGTATTCGATAAGAACAAATAAATCTCCTTTAATTTAATTAGTGGTAAATTTATGATTCATACATATAAATTTATAAATACTCTAAATTTATTATTTTAATTATTGTTTATATGTAAAAATAGTGATACAGTAAAGATATAAATACGAATAATTATGAAGTACATAGGGAGGTATGTTCGTTTGAGGGAAATTAATTCAGAGTTAATAACTAAGGAAGTTAAGAAGCTTTGTATAGAAGGAAATATATTTCTTGGGGACGATGTAATAAAATCATTTGAAGACAATTTACAAAAGGAAGAAAGTGAATTAGGTAAAGAGATATTAAATATTTTAATAGAAAATGCAACTATAGCTAAAGACACTCATATTCCTCTTTGCCAAGATACAGGGATGGCAGTATTCTTCGTAGAAATAGGTCAAGATGTAATTATAAAAGGAGAAACTTTAACTGAAGCTATAAATAAAGGCGTAAGTGAGGGGTATACTGAGGGGTATCTAAGAAAATCCGTAGTAAATCCAATAACTAGGGTAAATACTAAGGACAATACTCCTGCTATTATTCATTATGAAATAGTAAAGGGAGATCAGTTAAAAATAGAGTATGCTCCAAAGGGATTTGGTAGTGAAAATATGAGTAAACTTAAGATGTTAAAACCTTCTGATGGAATAGAAGGAGTAAAAAAATTTATAATAGATACAGTAAGTGAAGCAGGTCCTAATCCTTGTCCACCAATAGTAGTAGGTGTGGGAATTGGAGGAACTGTAGATAAGTGTGCTCAAATTGCTAAGAAGGCTTTATTTAGAAATATAGGTCAACATAGCAAAGATGAAATGATAGCAGATTTAGAAAAAGAATTAATACAAAAAATAAATGCTTTAGGTATTGGCCCTCAAGGTCTTGGAGGGAATACTACAGCTCTTGCAGTAAATATTGAAACATTTCCAACTCATATAGCAGGACTTCCTGTTGTAGTAAATATAAATTGTCATGCTTCAAGACATAAGCAAGTGATTTTATAGGAGGGAAATATGATTGAGTTAAAAGCACCTTTTAAAAGTGAAGATATAGAAAAATTAGTTTGTGGTGATGTAGTAAAACTAAGCGGTGTAATTTACACTGGCAGAGATGCTGCACATAAAAGAATGATAGAAGTTATTAATAACAATAAAGAATTACCATTTGACGTTAATGGAGCAGGTATATACTATGTAGGGCCAACTCCTAGTAAAGAAGGGCAAGTTATTGGTTCTGCTGGACCTACAACAAGTTATAGAATGGATGATTTGACAGTACCTTTATTAGAACGTGGATTAAAGGTCATGATTGGTAAGGGTAAAAGAAGTGATAAAGTAATAGATGGTATGAAAGAATATAAGGCTGTTTATCTTGCTGCAATTGGTGGTGCAGGAGCTTATATTTCGCACTCAATAAAAAAATGTGATGTAATTGCTTATGACGACTTAGGAGCAGAAGCTGTCAGAAGATTAGAAGTAGAAGATTTGCAATTAATTGTAGCAATTGATTGCTATGGAAATAGTATATATGAACAAGGTAGAGCAAAATTTGCTAAGTCTTGTGATTAAACAATTTAGTTAATAGATATGTAAAAGGAGAATTACAATGGGGAATAAGAATTTTGCACAATTAGCATTAGAGATGCACGAGAATCATGGAGGAAAAGTAAGTATACAAAGTAAAGTAGAAGTTAAATGTAAAGATGATTTATCTACTGCTTATACTCCAGGTGTTGCAGAACCTTGTTTAAAAATAAAAGAAAATAGAGAAGATGTTTACAAATATACTTGCAAAAGTAATATGGTAGCAGTAGTTAGCGATGGAACTGCAGTTTTAGGTCTTGGAAATATAGGGGCTGCTGCATCAATTCCTGTTATGGAAGGTAAATCAATATTATTCAAAGAATTTGGTAATGTAGATGCTTTTCCTATATGTATAGATACAATGGATATAGATGACATAGTAAAAACAGTAAAATTATTAGAACCAGTATTTGGAGGAATAAATTTAGAAGATATAAATTCTCCTAGATGTATAGAAATAGAAAATAGATTGAAAGAAGAATTAGATATACCAGTATTCCATGATGATCAACATGGTACAGCAATAATAGTTTCTGCTGGTATATTAAATGCTGCTAAATTAGCTGGGAAGAAAATTGAAGACTTAGAAATAGTTATAAATGGAGCTGGTTCTGCAGGGATGGCTATAGCTAAGATGCTACTTAATCTAAATGTAAAAAATATTGTATTATGTGATATAAATGGTGCTATACATAAAGATTCTAAAGATATAAACTGGGCACAAAAAGAAATGTTAGAAGTGACTAATAAATATGATGAAAAAGGTACTTTAGTAGATGTTATAAAAAATAAAGATGTATTCATAGGAGTATCTGCACCAAAAATGGTAACTAAAGAAATGGTAGCCACTATGGCAGATAAACCTATAGTGTTTGCTATGGCTAATCCAACTCCAGAAATCTTCCCTGATGAAGCAAAAGAGGGTGGAGCATTTATAGTAGGAACTGGTCGTTCAGATTTTCCTAACCAAGTTAATAATGTGCTTGCTTTCCCTGGAATATTCAGAGGTGCATTAGATGTTAGAGCAAAAGAAATAAATGAAGAGATGAAAGTAGCTGCAGCTTATGCCATAGCTAATGTTGTTAAAGATGAAGAATTAAAAGTAGATTATGTACTTCCAGATGCATTTAATAAAGAAGTAGTTGCAAATGTTGCAAAAGCAGTAAGAGAAGCAGCTATAAAAACTGGTGTTGCTAGAATATAAGTTAAAACTATATAATAATGTAAAAATTATATAGAAAAATAATTAGATTTGTAAAAGTAAAATTTAAGGACTACAATTTAATTGAATTTAAAATAAATTACCTAGGGGTGCCCCTAAAAAGGCTGAGAGATGGAAACATTAACCCTTATACCTGAACTGGATAATGCCAGCGTAGGAAAGAGTAGTATATAAATATGTGAACTTTAGTTTATATAAATTTGACTACAAGCTTTACCTTCGGGTAAGGCTTTTTTTTATTGATAAAAATTGGAGGTGAGACGATGAAAGTAAATGGCATAGAAGTCGAATTTGTTGAAAATAAAAGTGTTATAGACTTATTAAATGATTATAACTTAGATAGTAATAAGGTTGTAGTTGAGATAAATTTAGAGATACTTGAAAATGAACAATATGAAACTTACATATTAAAAGAACATGATGTAATTGAAGTTATTAGCTTTGTTGGTGGTGGTTGATTTGAAAATTTTTGTAAACGAAATAGAAAAAGAAGTTGAAGATAATATCACTGCATATGACCTTAAAAATAAGATAAATGAAAAATGTGATGTAATCGTTTTGAATGGATTTCCAATAAAAGAAGACAGTATTTTAAAAGAAGAAGATAGAATCACTTTAATCGAAAAAGGAAAGAAACCTTCTTTTGAAGAATTGGAAAGTTTGATGATTGCTAGACATACACCAAAAGTTCATGAAAATTTGAAAAAGGGTAAGGTTGCTATCTTAGGTCTTGGAGGACTAGGTTCTAATATAGCTATTTCTTTGGCTAGAATAGGTGTAGGAGAACTTATTTTAGTAGATTATGATGTAGTAGAGCCTTCTAACTTGAATAGGCAACAATACTTTATTGAAGATATTGGAAGGTTTAAAACAGAAGCTATGAAAGATTATCTTGAAAAAATTAATCCTTTTATAGAAACTAAAGCTTACAATATTTTCGTAGATAAAGAAAATATGGAGTTTTTAGATGGAGTAGATATAATAATAGAAGCTTTCGATGATCCAGTTTGTAAGGCTCAAATAAGTAATCATGTACTAATCCATATGAAAGAGAAATATTTAATTGCATCTTCTGGAATGGCAGGATATTATGATTCAAATATTATAGTAACAAAGAAAATTAGAGATAAATTTTATGTATGCGGTGATTTTACACATGAAGCTAAAGAGGGAGAAGGTCTAATGGCTCCTCGAGTAGCGATTTGTGCAAATCATATGGCAAATCTAGCAAGTGAAATTTTAATAGATCATATCTAGGGGGAAAAATAATGGATAAATTAATATTAAATGGCCATGAATTTGAAAGTAGATTACTAATTGGAACAGGAAAGAATGGTTCAAATGACATACTACCTCAAGTTATAAAAGAAAGTGGTAGTGAAATAATCACTATGGCTCTAAGAAGGGTTGATTTAGACAATACTAATGAAAATATTCTTACATATATTCCAAAAGATATGACAATTCTACCAAACACATCAGGAGCTACAAATGCAGAGGAAGCAGTAAGAATAGCTAGAATATCTCGTAAAATGGGGTGTGGAGATTTTATAAAAATAGAAGTAATTTCAGACACAAGATATTTATTACCAGATAATGAAGAAACAATAAAAGCAACAAAAATTCTTGCGGAGGAAGGTTTTGTAGTGCTTCCATATATGAGTCCCGATTTATATGCAGGAAGAAGACTAATAGAAGCAGGAGCTGCTGCTGTTATGCCACTTGGTGCTCCAATTGGTTCAAATAGAGGTCTTCAGATGAAAGAAATGATAAGAATCATGATAGAAGAATTAGATATACCTATAATAGTAGATGCTGGAATAGGGAAACCATCTCAAGCAATGGAAGCTATGGAAATGGGTGCAGCAGCAGTTTTAGTTAATACTGCAATAGCTTCAGCAGGAGATCCTATTTCAATGGGTAGAGCGTTTAAATTAGCTGTTGAAGGTGGTAGAGCAGCTTTCCTTGCTAAAACAGGTGCAGTTTCTGAGTATGCCAATGCATCTTCTCCTCTTACTGGTTTCTTAGGAAATTTATAGGGGGCATATAATGAGTTTTTATGAAGTGATAGAAAAATACAAAGATTTTGATTTTGATAGTTATTTTGAGGATGTAACTGACAATGATGTACTTAGAAGTATGGCAAAAGATAAATTAAACCATGAAGATGTATTAAATTTACTTTCACCAAGAGCTAGAAAACATTTAGAAGCTATGGCTCAAAAAGCAAGTAAACTAGCAATCCAGTATTGTGGCAAAACAACTTGTTTATATACTCCAATTTATATTGCAAATTACTGTGAAAATCATTGTGTTTACTGTGGATATAATTGTCATAGCGGCATAAAAAGAAAAAAATTAAATTTAGAAGAAGTAAGAAAAGAGAGAGATTGTGTTGCTGATAAAGGATTTAAACATATTATTGTTTTAACTGGAGAAAGTGAAATAAAATCAAGTATTGAATATATTGGAGATGCAGTAGAGATTTTATCAGAAAAATTCCCATCAATAGGCATAGAAGTTTATCCAATGGAAGTAGAAGGATATAAGCATTTAGTAAGTAAGGGAGCAGACTCTCTAACTGTTTATCAAGAAACATATGATGAAGAGGTCTATAAAAAAGTACATATAAAAGGACCTAAAGCAAATTATAGATTTAGACTAGATGCACCAGAAAGAGGAGCAAAGGCTGGAATGAGAAGTTTATCTATAGGTGCTCTCCTTGGACTTAGTGATTTTAGACGTGATTCATTTTTCTCTATTTTACATGGAGAATATTTAAAAACAAAATATCCTCATATAGAACTTGCTTATTCTGCTCCTAGAATGAGACCATTTAAAGGAAGCTTCCATGATATAGTTGATGTGGATGATGCAACAGAGTTTCAAATATTAACTGTAATGAGATTGTTTGATCCTCATGCAGCCTTGAATGTTTCAAGTAGAGAAACTTTAGATATGAGAAAACATTTAATGCCTTTAGGTATTACTAAGTTAAGTGCAGGAGTATCAACAGATGTGGGAGGACACTCTCAAGGTGAACATGATACAGCTCAATTTAAAACTAATGATGATAATAGTATAGAAGAAGTAGCTAATATGTTAAAATCTATTGGATATCAACATGTATTTAAAGATTGGGAAAGATTTTAATGTATTTGATAACTAATAGACATTTTTGTGATGAAAATCATTATTTACAAGTAATTAAAGAAGCTGTAAATAATGGTGTTAAAAATATAATTTTAAGAGAAAAAGATTTAAGTGACGTAGAGTTAGCTGCTTTATATGAAAAAATAATTAAGATAACTGATTGGCATGAAGACAAATTCAACTTAATTATAAATAGTAATCTAAATTTATATGAGAAGTTAAATTTTAGTGGAATACACCTTCCTTATAAAATTTTTTTAGATTTAATTGATAAAGGATATAAGTTTGAAAAAAATAAAATACTTGGACTTTCTCTTCATGATATAAAAGAGGTAGAGTATTTAAATAAAATTGTTGTAGAAAAGCATATTAAAGTAGATTATATTACTTTATCTCATATATATGAAACAAAATGTAAGGAAAATCTAAAACCTAAGGGAGTGGAACTTTTAAAAGAAAGTAAAAAAACTACTGATATAAAAATTGTAGCCCTTGGAGGTATATCTCCATCTAATGTTAAATACGTATTACCTTATTCAGATGACTTTGCAGTAATGAGTACTTTATTTAAAAGTGAAAATGTAAAAGAAAAAATACAAGAGTATAACAATTAAGTATTTTTACTTATAAATAAAATCTATAAACTATATATTAATATAGAATGTTTTTATATAATTTCACTTAAAAATAAATATTTGTTATAATCAGAATACATAGGATTTATAGAAAAAATAATATTAATTTGGGGTAATAAGTAATATTAGGAGGAGTAAATATGAAATTAAGCAAAAAGTTCAAAGTATTATCAGTAGGAATGTTATTAGTAGTAACGCTTGCAAGTGCTATAGGATGTTCTTCTAATAGTGGAGAGAAAGCTTACAATGAAATAGATGCTGCTAAAACAGAAGAGTTAGTTGGCGAAACTAAAAAAACTTTAGTTATAGATGTTAGAGATGCTGATGCATATGCTAAAGGACATTTAACTAATGCAATAAACATACCATTTGATGAATTTGAAGGAAAGATAAGTGAACTAGAATCTTATAAAGATCAAACAATAGTATTAATATGCAATACAGGAAATAAAAGTGGTAAAGCAGCTCAAATGTTAGTTGATAATGGATTTGAAAAAGTTTACAACGCAGCTGATGGAATGGAAGAGCATGAGTATGCAACTGTTACATATACTAATATAACAGGAAGTCAGTTTGAAGAATTAGCTACTAAAAATAAAGATGCTGTTATACTAGATCTTAGAGATTCTAAAGATTTTGAAAAAAAACATGCAGAAAATGCTATAAATATACCTATGGATGAATTTGAATCAAA
>NZ_JAGHFM010000181.1 GCF_017888745.1 Terrisporobacter sp.
TAAATACAAGACCAAATTTAACTAATTTAAGCAAACTTGCACCAAACATTACTGGTATAGCTAAGAAGAATGTAAATTCAGCCGCTATCTCTCTTGATATACCTATTAATAATGCCCCTAATATAGTAGCTCCTGAACGAGATGTTCCTGGGAAAATAGCTGCTATTAATTGGAATAACCCTATAATAATAGCCATTTTATATGTAAGTTGATTCATGTTAGTAACTTTTGGTCTTCTTCCTTTATTAGAGTTTTCAACTATTATAAATAATATACCAAATAATATTAACATTATAGCTACTGTTTGGAAGTTATAAAATAATGCATTTATTTCATCATCCCACATTAATCCAACTATAGCAGCTGGAACACAAGCTATTACTATCTTTATCCACATTATAATTATATCATTTTGTACAAACGGCTTTTTGTCAAATGAAAAAGGAAAAATCTTTTTCCAATATAAAATAACAACAGCCATAATCGCTCCCAATTGTATAACTACAAAAAACATTTCTTTAAAAGCATCTGACATACCTAACTGTAAAAACTCGTCTACTAATATCATATGCCCCGTACTACTTACAGGAAGCCACTCTGTGATTCCTTCGATTACACCTAAAATAATGGCTTTAAATATTTCTATCCACTCCATTTATTTTTCACCTCTTTTTTATAATCTCTTCATAAATAAAAAAATATCCTAATAGTATCATTAGGATATTTACCTAATATAGTATATCATAATTTTTCTCATAAATATAGTTTACAAATATGTTATATATAACTCATAATCACATTATAAAAGTCATAAGATTTTATCCTATGACTTTTACACATCTATGCTATTTCTTTTTCTGAATCTATTTTTTTTGATCTTATTTTTGGTAATCCTAATGAGATTGCTAAAATACCACACACTAGCATTAATATTGGATAATGTAAATATTTAATTATCTCAAAAGGAGATATTGAAGCTAGTCCTGCTGCAGTTAGTAATTGAGCTCCATAAGGAATTATACCTTGCCACACAGCTGCAAATATATCTAATATACTTGCTGACTTTCTTGGTTCTATGTTATATTCCTCTGCTATATTTTTAGCTAATGGTCCTGACATTACTATGGCTATAGTATTGTTGGCAGTACATAAGTCTACTATACTTACTAAAGCTGCTATTCCAAATTCTGCTCCTTTTTTGTCCTTAATTCTATCTTGTATAAAATTAAGAACAAAATCAATTCCTCCATTAAATTTGATAAGTTCAACCATACCTCCAACAACAATAGATATCATACAAAGTTCAAACATACTTGACATACCTTCTGATATGGCCGTTATTGCTCCAAATATATCTAATGAGCCAGTTGCTATACCTATACCACTTGCAAGTATTACACCTCCACCAAGAAGTAAAAATACATTTACCCCAAGTATTGCTCCTATAAGTACAAATAAATATGGTAATACCTTTATAAGTTCAAAGCTATATGTTTCTTCAGATATACTTGTATATCCCCTTGTTATAACAGTAAGTAATACAATAGTTGCTATTGCTGCTGGTAATACTATTGAGAAATTCACTTTAAATTTATCTCTCATTTCACAACCTTGAGTTTTAGTAGCTGCAATTGTTGTATCAGATATCATTGATAAGTTATCTCCAAACATTGCTCCACCTACTACCGCTCCTAAAACTAATGCTACTGGTATTCCTGTTTTAGACGCAACAGCTACACCTATTGGGCCTATAGCCGCTATAGTTCCAACAGAAGTTCCCATTGATATTGATATAAAGCATCCTATAATAAATAATCCTGTTACTAATAAGTTAGCTGGTAGTATTGATAAACCTAGATTTACTACTGAATCAACTCCACCCATTGATTTAGCTACTCCACTAAAAGCTCCTGCAAATAAGAAAATTATAAGCATTAAAATAATATCCTTATTTCCTCCACCTTTACAGAATACTTCCATTTTAGTACTAAAACTTTCTTTTCTATTAAATAAAAATGCTACACCTGTTGAAATTATAAAAGCTACTAGTGTGGGCATCTTATAAAAATCTCCAGTTATAATTCCACTACCTATAAATAATATTAAAAATACACCTAATGGCAATAATGCCAAAGCATTACCTCTTTGTCTTTGTTCCTTATTCATAACACACATCCTTCCTACCATATTACTTATCATATTCAAGCCAAAAATTTACTTGGCTTAACCACTATGTGGCGCTCCACTTCATGTTTCAATAGCTTCACCCATTGCTCAAGTCACAAAGTTGAAGATTATATTTATCTACAAATCAGATAAATCATATTTCCTCACAATTAAAAAGGCTTGAGAATAATCTCAAGCCAAATAAACTAAGTTAATTCTCATCTTTCAGTCTTCACTGCAGGATTTAGCACCTTTTTATACGTAAATGTATATCGGTTGCTGGGTATCATAGGGCCAGTCCCTCCACCTCTCTTGATAAGTAAGTAAATATTTATTTATTATAAATAATATAATAATTCTTATTTATTGTCAATATTTTTAATTTACAAA
>NZ_JAGHFM010000182.1 GCF_017888745.1 Terrisporobacter sp.
GTATAGACACATCTGTAAAAAGAAATACTTCTTTATCTTTTAAATATACTGGTTCCTTATTTTGCATTTTTACTAACTTATTATAATCTGATAATTTTACAATAGGTACATTAAAATCTCTCATACTTTTTATTTGTTTAGATAAAAAATCATCTGAAGTATTTTTAAACATCTCAATAAATTTTACCGGAGATTCATATATATTATAATCTAAATATTCTTTTGCATAATCTTTTACATTAAAACCTATGTCTTTAACCTCTTCGCTTATTTTTAGCTGAGAACTTTTAAAGCCCTTTGGTTTTTCATAAGTTTCAACCATAGTCATATCATAAGGTGATAAAAACTCTGCTGTATTTTCCATAGCATTTTTTATTCCTATAGATGCTGAATACATTCCTATGGAAATAAATAGCATTAAACAAATTACACTCATGGAAATATAGTTTGTGTTTATTTTGCTATTTAACTGCCTTAGAGTAAAAGTATTAAGATTTTTTAAATAATGTTTTTTACTACTTTGTATTATTTTTATTAAAAAGCCTGCTAAAGCTCTAAAAAATAATAATGTTCCTACTATACCTAATATTATAGATATTTTAAATTTATTGTTAGTTATATCTACTAATCCATTTTCTAAAATTAATTTATAAGCCATACCTAAACTAATCACTGAAATAATAAATAAAGTCGCAGATAATATTAAGTTTGTTCCCTTTAATTTTTCATTATCTCTTTCACTATTTATAAGTTTTATCAATTTACATCTTGATACTAAGATAAAGTTTAGTATCATAGTTATAAAATACATAATACTAAAGTAGAACATAGTTTTTATACAAGCATCTTTTGAAAATACAAATTTATATTCAGTCATATCTACAGCAAAAAGCTTAGCTGTAATTCCTGCTAATCCCTGTGATAAAAACACTCCTACAAATATTCCTACTATAAGTGATAATACTCCTACTATTATAGTTTCGTAAAATAACATAAAAGCTATTTTACTTCTACTAATACCTAAAGTCATATATATTCCAAACTCTTTATTTCTCTTTTTTATTAAGAAATTATTTGCATAAATTATTAAAAATCCAAGTACGAAGGATACAAATACTGATACCATAGATATTACTCTGTTTAATGCCTCTATAAAAGTTTTCTGTGTATCTGATAAATCCATCATTATAGCTTGAGATTCTATAGAGTTAAAAATATAAAATATACATACACCTAATGCTAATGTGAAAAAATATATACTATAATCTTTTATACTTCTTTGTACATTTCTTTTTGATAACTTAAATAACATTGCTAGTGTCACCTCCAAGAAGTGTAACTACTTCTATAATCCTTTTGAAGAATTCTTTTCTATCATCATTTCCTCTTATTAATTCGTTGAATATTCTTCCATCTTTTATAAACAAAATCCTCTTACAATAACTAGCTGTAAAAGCATCATGAGTTACCATCATTATTGTTGAATTCAGACTTTTATTTAAATTATCTAAATTTTCAAGTAATACTCTTGCTGATTTTGAATCAAGAGATCCTGTTGGTTCATCTGCTAAAATTAAAGATGGATTAGTTATTATAGCCCTTGCACATGCTACTCTTTGTTTTTGTCCACCTGAGATTTCATAAGGGAATTTGTTTAATATATCTGAAATATTTAATTTATTTGCTACTAATTTTACTTTCTCATCAATTTTTGAACTATTCTCTCCTATTACCGATAAAGCTAAAGATATGTTTTCATATGCTGTTAAAGTATCTAATAAATTAAATTCTTGAAATATAAATCCTAAATGTTCTCTTCTAAATTTTTCTACGTTTTTTCTTGACAAAGCAGTTATATCTTTATTTTCTATTAATATAGTTCCTGTGGTTGCTTTATCTATTGTAGCTATACAATTTAAAAGTGTAGTTTTTCCACTACCACTAGGACCCATAATCCCTATAAATTCTCCTTCTTCCACTTCGAAAGAAATATTATTAATTGCTTTTGTCAGGTTTCTTTTATTACCATAATATTTTTCTAAGTTTTTAACTTGTAAAACTGTATTCATTGTTTTTACCTCCATAACCAATTTATACTTATATTTTATAAGCCTTAGAGGTTTTCATTAATAACATAACCTTACCGTAATCTTACAAAAATGTAAGTTTATATTATATTTGTGTCATACTCCCCTTAGGAAATATTATTTTTACTGTGGTTTCTTCATTAACCTTTGAATCTATCTCTAATCCTAAATACATCTTATCTGCTAGTTTTTTAGATATATAAAGTCCCATACCTGTTGATTTTTTAAGCTTCCTTCCATTAATTCCAGTAAATCCTTTATTGAAAACTTTTTTCAGATCTTTTTCATCTATGCCAATTCCATTATCTTTTATATAAAGCTCTATACAGTTATCATTTTCCTCAGTATATATAGTAATTTTGCCAAATTCATTTTTTAATTTTTCATTTATATTTTCACTACTTATATACTTTATAGAATTTGTTATTATTTGATTTAAGATAAATTCCATCCATTTTTTATCACAGTAAACATTACTATGAAAATCTTGCAAATCTATAACTATATTGTTTTCTCTTATAAGCTTCTTATTTCTTCTTATTGTATCACTTATACATTTTCTCAAATCTGTTTCTTTTATTATGTAATCTTGTTCTACTTCATTACTTTTAGAATAATAAATCGCTTGTTCTATAAAATTTTCTATTTTTTCTATCTCTTCTAAAACACTTAATGTA